>NZ_JAOCGL010000054.1:0-26047 GCF_029842485.1 Stenotrophomonas sp. GD03777 | reverse complement strand
CATCATCGCGCCGTATTCGCGTGACTTCTGCAAGGGCTGCAACCGCCTGCGGGTGACCGCCAGGGGCGACCTGCGGCTGTGCCTGTTTGGCGAGTTCGGCGTTCCGCTGCGCCCGCTGCTGCAGCGCGACGAGGACCGCGACGCGCTGCTGGCACGCATCACCACCCAGCTTGGCCTGAAAGCGGCCGGGCATGGACTGCACCAGGGCCAGACCGGGCTGACCCCGCACCTGGCCTCCATCGGAGGATGAGCAACACGATGAGTGGGGAATTGAATGCGGCCTTCCATATGGCCGATGTCCGTGACAAGCGCATCACCCGCCGCCGTGCGGTGGCGGTGGGCGAGTTGCATGCCGGTCCAGTGGCGTATCCGCTGATCGTCGAGCGCCGCCTGCCCAAAGGCGATGCGCTGGTGATGGCCGAGATTGCCGGCCTGCAGGGCGCCAAGATGGCGTCGATGCTGATGCCGTTATGCCATCCGCTGCCGCTGGAACTGGTGCAGGTGTTCTGCGCGCCGGTGCCGGAGCGGCAGGCGATCCGCGTGTGGTGCGAGTGCGCCAGCGAGGCCCGCACCGGCGTGGAGATGGAGGCACTGGCCGGCGTCAACGCGGCGCTGCTGACCCTGTACGACCTGAGCAAGCCGGTGGAACCGGCGCTGCGCATCGAAGGCATCCGCCTGCTGTTCAAGGAAGGCGGCAAGCGTGGTGTCTGGCTGCACCCGGACGGCATGGACGAGGCCGAGCGTGAGCGTTTCAAACCGCGTGCGCCGAAGGGCCTGGAGGGCGCGGCCTGCGCGGTGATCACGCTGAGCGATCGCGCCAGCGACGGCACCTATGAAGATGTGTCCGGCCCGACCCTGGTGTCTGGCGTGGAAAAACTGGGGGGCGAGGTGGTAGCCGCCGAGGTACTGCCCGATGGCATCGAGCCGTTGGCGGGCCGCCTGCAGGCCTTGGCCGCCGAGGGCGTGCGCCTGTGCCTGTGTACCGGCGGGACCGGGCTGGGCCCGCGAGACCTGACCCCGGAGGCGTTGCGTTCCTTGAACGCGCGGCCGGTGCATGGCCTGGCGCAGATGGTGCGTGCACTGAGTGCACAGCACACGCCGATGGCCTGGCTGAGCCGCGCCGAGGTGGTGCAGCTGGGCAACATGCTGGTGTTTGCATTGCCGGGCAGCCCGAAGGCGGCGGCGCAGTGCCTGGACATCCTGGCGCCGGTACTGGGCCACGCACTGGCAATGGTCGAGGGTGGTGGCCACTGATGATTGCCTATAGCGAAGCCTTGCAGCACCTGCTGGACGCGGCCATGCCGCTGCCGGCTGAACATCTGCCGCTGCATGAGGCCGGCGGCCGCACTCTGGCCCGTGACATCCACAGCGCGCAGTCGCTGCCGCCGTTCGACAATTCGGCGATGGACGGCTTCGCGCTGCGCGCCGACGGCGCGACGTTCGAGGCCGGTACCGAGTTCGCGGTGCAGGGCTGGCAGGCGGCCGGCGATGCTGGCGCCGAAGGCGGCGAGGGTGCCTGGGAAATCATGACCGGGGCACGCATGCCGGTTGGGCTGGACACGGTGGTGCCGGTCGAGAATGTGGAGATCCTCGCCAGCGAGGACGGCCGCCCGACCCGCATTGCCCTGAAGGCATTGGTGAAGCCGGGCCAGAACGTGCGCCTGCGTGGCGAGGATGTAAGCGACGGCGAGCGCGTGCTGCAGGCCGGGCAGGTGCTGGATATCAACGCGCGCACCCTGCTGCATGCGATCGGCGTGGGCGAGGTGGCGGTGGTGGCAAGGCCAAGGGCCGCAGTGATCGCCACCGGCAAGGAGCTGGTGACCGAGGCGGCGCAGACGCTGGCGTCCGGGCAGATTCGTGACAGCAACCGGCCGTACCTGGTTGGCCGCCTGCAGGCCGCCGGTGCCGAGGTGGTCTGGCAGGGCACGGTGGGCGACGACGTGGCCGCCTTCAATGCAGTGCTGGATGAAGCGCTCGCCGCGGGCGCGCAGGTGCTGATCAGCACCGGCGCGGTGTCGGCTGGTCGGTACGATTTCGTTCCCGATGCGCTGCGCGGCCGGGGTGCGCGCATCGTGTTCCACAAGGTGGCGATCCGCCCCGGCAAGCCGTTGCTGTTTGCGGTGCTGCCCAATGGCGCGCTGTATTTCGGCCTGCCGGGCAATCCCGTCTCGGCGGCCGTGGGCCAGCGCTTCTTCGTCGAGCCGGTGCTGCGCCGCCTGCTGGGGCTGGCACCGGAGCCGGTGCTGACGTTGCCGCTGCAGGCCGACGTGCGCACGCCGCCGGGCCTGCGCTTCCACGCGCGGGCGCGGGTGGAAGTGGACGCGCAGGGGCGCCTGAGTGCGCGCGTGCTGTCCGGGCAGGAATCATTCCGTTTGATGTCCATGCTGCAGGCCAACGCCTGGGTGGTGTTGGAAGGCGAGGGCAGCGTGGCCGCTGCCGGCACGCCAGTGCGCGTGCAGGGCTGGGGTCATCAGGACCCGGTGCAGCTGGCGAGCCAGGAGCCGTGATGAGACAGGTGAATCTGCAGTTGTTCGGTGCGTTTTCCGATCTGGATGCAAGCCGTGAAATCGCGGTGGAGGTGGCTGGTGGCACCGTGGCCGATCTGCGCCAGGCGCTGCGCGAGCTGCTGCCACTGCGTTGGCCGGGTTTCCGTGCCGGCCTGCTGGATTACTCGGCATTCGCCGATCAGCAACGCGTGCTGCGCGACGACGAGGCGCTGCCCGACGATGGCCGGGTGGCGATCCTGCCGCCGGTGAGCGGGGGCTGAGCGATGAGCGAGACGATCATTGCCAAGGTGGTGGACCGCGCGCAGGCGGCGATCGATCCGGCCGAAGGCATCGCGGCGGTCTCCGATCCGGGCTTCGGCGGCATCGATGTGTTCATCGGCAAGGTGCGCGACGTCAACATCGGCCGGCCGGTGACCGGGATCACCTACGACCTGTTCGAGCCGCTGGTGTTGAACGAGTTCAAGCGGTTGGCCGCCGAGGTCGAGGCGACGTTTGGCCCGAAGCTGAAGCTGTATGTGGCCCATGCCAAGGGCCGGCTCGGCATCGGCGATGTGGCGGTGGTGGTGGCCGCCGGCAGCCCGCACCGTGACGAGGCATTCCGGGCCTGCCGGCAATTGATCGAGGTGGTCAAGCACCAGTGCCCGATCTGGAAGCAGGAACATTACGAAGACGGCGACAGCGCGTGGAGCGAGGGCTGCAGCCTCTGCCACGCGGACAGTGAACCTGCACATGCCCATGACCATGCGCACGATCATCAACATTGATGCCGGCGCAGCCACGCATGGCGTGGCTCTACTGCGATGAGCATCACCGGCATCGTGCTGGCCGGTGGCCTGTCCACCCGGATGGGCTGCGACAAGGCGCTGCTGCCGTGGCAGGGGCGCACGCTGCTGGAACACATGCGGGGCCTGTTGATGCAGGCTGGCGCACGCGAGGTCTGGGTCAGCGGAAATTACCCGGCGTTCGGCGGCATACCGGACCGCCTGGCACGTTGCGGGCCGCTGGGCGGGCTCTACAGCGTGGCGATGCGCATGCCCGATGGCCCGGCCTGGGTGGTGCCGGTGGATACACCGCTGCTGCCGCCGCGATTGCTACAGAAATTGCGTGACGGCCATCGCGGTCCATGCACGATCTTTGCGGGCCACCCCCTGCCCATGCTGGTGGATATAGACGATGCTTGCCGCAACGTACTTGGATCGATGCTGGATGACCCGGACGGCCCGCGCTCGCTGCAGGCCCTGCAGCGCCGTCTTGGCGTGAATTCCGTGGCCCTGGCGCCGGTTGACGAGGCCGGGCTGGTCAACTGCAATACCCCCGAACAATGGGAGGATGTTGCGTCATGAAAGTGCAGTTGCAGGACCAATCGGTACGGCTTCGCCTGGACGAGGCCGAATTGGCGCGCCTGCTGGCCGGTGAATCGGTCGAGAACATGACCCGCTTCGGCGGTATCGAGGGCTGGGGCATGGCGGTGTCGCTGCATGGCGGCGAGCGGCCGGTGCTGCTCGATGGTGGCACCTTCTGCCGCCTGGTGCTGCCGCGCCCGGCGGTTGAGGCCTTGGCGGCGCGGCTGCCGTGCCGGGATGGCCTGCCATTCGACATTGCCCTGGAAGATGGCAGCCGGCTTCAGCTGCAGTTCGATGTGGACGTGCGCGACAGCGTGCGCCAGCGCGGAGTCACGCGCCGCAATACCGCTTCATCGGTTTGACATTTGTCAGGGGCAGGGTGAAAACCGGCCCCTGATTGATCCAGATCAACCCCGTCGTAGTTGCCGCACGGCCTAATGGCTGCACGACGACGGGTCACAACTTGAAAGCAATACCCACGTCATTCCACAGCCTTGGAGCCATGTATGACCGTCGGTAGCGATCCTGTTGTCCGCAGCACTGCCCGTCCGGGTCGCGTCATCAGCGACTGGACGCCGGAGGACCCCGGCTATTGGGAGCGCACCGGCAAGCGGGTTGCCACCCGCAACCTGGTCATCTCGATCCCCTCGCTGCTGCTGGCCTTCTCGGTCTGGGTGCTGTTCTCGGCGGTGTCGATCAGCCTGCCGAAGATCGGCTTCAGCTTCAGCACCGACCAGCTGTTCTGGCTGGTGGCGCTGCCCAGCCTGTCCGGCGCGACCCTGCGCATCTTCTATTCGTTCGTGATCCCGATCTTCGGCGGCCGCCGCTGGACCGCGCTGTCGACCGCCTCGCTGCTGGCGCCGACGCTCTGGCTCGGCTTTGCGGTGCAGGACCCGGCCACGCCGTACTGGGTGTTCGTGGCCATCGCGATCCTGTGCGGCTTCGGTGGCGCGAACTTCTCATCGTCGATGTCCAACATCTCCTTCTTCTATCCCAAGCAGAAGCAGGGCCTGGCGCTGGGCCTGAACGCTGGCCTGGGCAATGTGGGCGTGTCGGTGGCGCAGGCGGTGATCCCGCTGGTCATCACTGTAGGCGTGTTCGGTGCGCTGGGTGGTGCACCGCAGCCCACGGTGGAGGGTGGGGCACCGCTGTTCCTGCAGAACGCCGGCTTCATCTGGGTGCCGGCCATCGCGCTGTGCGCCATCGCGGCCTGGTTCGGCATGAACGACCTGACCAGCGCCCGCTCGTCGTTCTCCGAGCAGGCGGTGATCTTCCGCCGCAAGCACAACTGGCTGATGTGCTGGTTGTATATCGGTACCTTCGGTTCCTACATCGGTTTCTCGGCCGGCTTCCCGATGCTGGTGAAGAGCCAGTTCCCGGACGTGAACCCGCTGGCCTACGCCTTCATCGGCCCGCTGCTGGGCGCACTGATGCGCTCGGTGGGTGGCAGCATGGCCGACCGCTGGGGTGGCGCACGCCTGACCTTCTGGGTGTTCGCGCTGATGATCGCCGCGGTGTTCGGTGTGTTGCACTTCCTGCCCAGCGATGGCCAGGGCGGCAACTTCCATGGCTTCCTGCTCAGCTTCATGGCGCTGTTCGTGCTCAGTGGCATCGGCAACGGCACGACCTTCCGCATGATCCCGGTGATCTTCCGCACGCTGCATGAGCGCTGGTCGGCCAACGACAACGCCGAGGGCAAGGCTACCGCCGCGCACCAGGCCAGCATCGAGTCGGCTGCGGTGGTCGGCTTTTCCGGTGCGATCGGCGCCTACGGCGGTTTCTTCATTCCCAAGAGCTACGGCTCGTCCATTACGTTGACCGGCAGCCCCGACATGGCGCTGTACGGATTCGTTGTTTTCTATGTCACCTGCCTGGCCGTGACCTGGTGGTGGTACTACCGGCGCGGTGCCGAGACACCCTGCTGACGACATGAAAACGCACCGCAGCCAGATGACACACACAGCCACGATGCCGATGTCCGCAAAGGGAGATCCCCGATGAGTTATTTCCTCGATCGCTTGCAGTTCTTCAAGCGTGACCCCCAGACCTTTGCCGATGGCCATGGATTTGCCAAGAGCGAGGGCCGCGACTGGGAAAACAGTTACCGCGCCCGCTGGCAGTACGACAAGATCGTGCGGTCCACCCATGGGGTGAACTGCACCGGCTCCTGCAGCTGGAAGATCTACGTCAAGAACGGCCTGGTCACCTGGGAAACCCAGCAGACCGATTACCCGCGCACGCGTCCGGACCTGCCCAACCATGAACCGCGTGGCTGCCCGCGTGGCGCCAGCTACTCCTGGTACCTGTACAGTGCCAACCGGCTGAAGTACCCGCTGATCCGCGGCACGCTGCTGCGCCTGTGGCGCGAAGCGCGCAGGAGCAAGGCCCCGGTCGATGCCTGGGCCAGCATTGTTGAAGACAAGGAGAAGGCGCGTTCGTACAAGACCCGCCGCGGCATGGGCGGCTTCGTGCGGCTGCAGTGGGAAGAGGCCAACGAGATCATCGCCGCTTCCAATCTGTACACGGTGAAGCAGTACGGCCCGGACCGCGTGGTCGGCTTCTCGCCGATTCCGGCGATGTCGATGGTGTCCTACGCCGCCGGCGCGCGTTACCTGTCGCTGCTGGGCGGCGCCTGCCTGTCGTTCTACGACTGGTACTGCGATCTGCCGCCGGCCTCGCCGCAGATCTGGGGCGAGCAGACCGACGTGCCCGAATCGGCCGACTGGTACAACAGCCGCTACATCATCGCCTGGGGCTCGAACGTGCCGCAGACGCGTACGCCCGATGCGCACTTCTTCACCGAGGCGCGCTACAACGGCACCAAGACGGTGGCGATCTGCCCGGACTATTCCGAGCTGGCCAAGCTGACCGACCACTGGCTGCACCCCAAGCAGGGCACCGACGCGGCGCTGGCGTTTGCGTTCGGCCATGTGATCCTGCGTGAGTTCCATGTCGATTCGCCCTCGCAGTATTTCCAGGACTACTGCCGCCAGTACTCGGACATGCCGATGCTGGTGCGCCTGGAGCGCCGCGACGATGGCCGCCTGGTGGCGGGCCGCTTCCTGCGCGCCAGTGAGCTGGGCGGGCTGGGTGAAGCCAACAACCCGGACTGGAAGACCCTGGCCTACGACGAGAACAGCGGCCAGATCGTGGTACCCAATGGCTCGATCGGTTTCCGCTGGGGTGAAAAGGGCCGCTGGAACATCGAAGAGAAGGCCAGCAATGGCGCCGACACGCGCCTGCGCCTGAGCTTGTCCGACGCCAACGACGGCATCGAGGCGGTGAGCTTCCCGTACTTCGGTGGCATTGAAAGCGACGGCTGGACCGCCGCACCGGCCGAAGACGTACTGGACCGCAACATTCCGGTGCGCCGCCTGGCCACGGTCGACGGCGGCGAGACGCTGGTGGCCACGGTCTACGATCTGCTGCTGGCCCAGTACGGCGTGGACCGTGGCTTTGGCGGCGGCAACGTGGCATCGAGCTTCGATGACAGGGTGCCGGGCACGCCGGCGTGGCAGGAGCGCATCACCGGCGTGTCGCGCGCCGAGGTGATCGAGATCGCCCGCGAGTTCGCGCGTACCGCCGACAAGACCCACGGCCGCTCGATGATCATCGTCGGCGCGGGCATGAACCACTGGTTCCACAACGACATGAACTACCGCGGCCTGATCAACATGCTGATCATGTGTGGTTGCGTGGGCCAGACCGGCGGCGGCTGGGCGCATTACGTGGGCCAGGAGAAGCTGCGCCCGCAGACCGGCTGGCAGCCGCTCGCGTTCGGCCTGGACTGGAGCAAGCCGCCGCGCCACATGAACGGCACCTCGTTCTTCTATTTCAACACCGGGCAGTGGCGTTACGAGAAGCTGCAGGTGGACGAGCTGCTGTCGCCGCTGGCCGATGCCCGCAAGTACAGCGGCAGCCTGGCTGACCTGAACCTGCGCGCGGTGCGCATGGGCTGGCTGCCGAGCACCCCGCAGCTGGACCGCAACCCGCTGCAGTTGGTGCGCGAGGCCGAAGCGGCCGGCGTGGCCCCGGCGGACTACGCGCTGGGCAAGTTCAAGGATGGCTCGCTGGACTTCGCCTTCGCCGACCCGGACGCCAGCCAGAACCACCCGCGCATGATGTTCATCTGGCGCTCGAACCTGCTCGGTTCCTCGGGCAAGGGCCACGAGTACATGCTGCGGCACCTGCTGGGTACGCGCCACGGGCTGCAGGGCAAGGACCTGGGCGAAATGGGCGCAGTGAAGCCGCAGGAGGTGAAGTGGCGCGACGAGGCGCCGGAAGGCAAGCTGGACCTGCTGGTCACGCTCGACTTCCGCATGTGCACCACCGCGCTGTACTCGGACATCGTGCTGCCGACGGCAACCTGGTACGAGAAGGACGACCTCAACACCTCGGACATGCACCCGTTCATCCACCCGCTGTCCAAGGCGGTGGACCCTGCGTGGGAATCGCGCAGCGACTGGGACATCTTCAAGGAGGTGGCCCGCACCGTGAGCGAGATGGCGCCGGGCGTGCTGGGCGTGGAGAAGGACCTGGTGCTGGTGCCGACCCTGCACGACACCCCCAACGAGCTGGGCATGCCGTTCGGCGTAGCCGACTGGAAGAAGGGCGAGTGCGAGGCCATTCCGGGCCAGACCATGCCGTCGATGACGGTGGTGGAGCGTGACTACCCGAACCTGTACCGCAAGTTCACCTCGCTCGGCCCACTGCTGGACACGCAGGGCAACGGCGGCAAGGGCATGAGCTGGGACACGAAGCACGAGGTCGAGTTCCTCGGCAAGTTGAACCACACCGTGCACGAAGAAGGCATAAGCCAGGGGCGCCCGGCCATCTCGACCGCGATCGACGCGGCCGAAGTAATCCTGTACCTGGCGCCGGAAACCAACGGCCACGTGGCGGTGAAGGCCTGGGAATCGCTGGGCGCCTTCACCGGTCGCGAGCATACGCATCTGGCGGTGGGCAAGGAGCACGAGGCGATCCGCTTCCGTGACATCCAGGCGCAGCCGCGCAAGATCATCTCTTCGCCGATCTGGTCGGGACTGGAAGACGACAACGTCAGCTACAACGCCGGCTATACCAACGTGCACGAGCTGATTCCGTGGCGCACGGTGACCGGTCGCCAGCAGTTCTACCAGGACCACGAATGGATGATCGACTTCGGCGAGGCCTTCATGAGCTATCGCCCGCCCGTCAACACGCGCACGGTGGAGCCGCTGCTGAACCAGCGCCCGAACGGCAACAAGGAGATCGTGCTGAACTGGATCACCCCGCACCAGAAGTGGGGCATCCACAGCACCTACAGCGACAACCTGATCATGCAGACGCTGTCGCGCGGTGGTCCGATCGTGTGGATCAGCGAGGACGACGCGCGCAGTGCCGGCATCGTCGACAACGACTGGATCGAGCTGTTCAACGTCAACGGTGCGATCGCCGCGCGTGCGGTGGTCAGCCAGCGCGTGATGCCGGGCATGGCGATGATGTACCACGCGCAGGAACGCATCATCAACGTGCCGGGCTCGGAGATTTCCGGCACCCGCGGCGGCATCCACAACTCGGTGACCCGCATCGTGCTCAAGCCGACCCACATGATCGGCGGCTACGCGCAGCTGGCCTATGGCTTCAACTACTACGGCACCTGCGGAACCAACCGCGACGAGTTCGTGATCGTGCGAAAGATGGACAAGATCGATTGGCTGGACGATGAGGCAGTACCTGCAGCTGTAAAGGAGGTGGTGTGATGAAGGTCCGTGCACAGATCGCGATGGTGCTGAACCTGGACAAGTGCATCGGCTGCCATACCTGCTCGATCACCTGCAAGAACGTCTGGACCTCGCGCGAGGGCGTCGAGTACGCCTGGTTCAACAACGTGGAAACCAAGCCGGGCATCGGCTACCCGAAGGAATGGGAGAACCAGGACAAGTGGAACGGCGGCTGGGTGCGCAGCCGCGCCGGCAAGCTGGTGCCACGTGCAGGTGGCCGCTGGCGCATGCTGGCCAAGATCTTCGCCAACCCGGACCTGCCGCAGATCGACGACTACTACGAGCCGTTCGATTTCGACTACCAGAACCTGCATACCGCCAAGGACAGCCAGCACCAGCCCACCGCACGCCCGCGTTCGCTGATCAGTGGCGAGCGCATGCAGAAGATCGAGTGGGGCCCGAACTGGGAGGAGATCCTCGGTTCGGAGTTCAGCAAGCGCTCACGCGACTACAACTTCGACCAGGTGCAGAAGGAGATCTACGGCGCCTTCGAAAAGACCTTCATGATGTACCTGCCGCGCCTGTGCGAGCACTGCCTGAACCCGGCGTGCGTCTCGGCGTGCCCCTCGGGCGCGATCTACAAGCGCGAGGAAGACGGCATCGTGCTGATCGACCAGGACAAGTGCCGCGGCTGGCGCATGTGCGTGTCGGCGTGCCCGTACAAGAAGATCTACTACAACTGGAAGAGCGGCAAGTCGGAGAAGTGCATCTTCTGCTACCCGCGCATCGAGATGGGTGAGCCAACCGTGTGCTCGGAAACCTGCGTGGGCCGCATCCGCTACCTGGGCGTGATGCTGTACGACGCCGACCGCATCGCCGAGGCCGCTTCGGTAGCCGCCGAGAAGGACCTGTACCAGGCCCACCTGGACATCTTCCTGGACCCGAACGATCCGGCAGTGATCGCCGCCGCGCGCAAGGAAGGCATCCCGGACAGCTGGCTGGATGCGGCCAAGCAGTCGCCGGTGTACAAGCTGGCGATCGACTGGAAGCTGGCGCTGCCGCTGCACCCGGAATACCGCACGCTGCCGATGGTCTGGTATGTGCCGCCGCTGTCGCCGATCCAGTCCGCCGCCGAGCGTGGCCGCGTGGGCATGAGCGGCGAGCTGCCGGACGTGGCGTCGCTGCGCATCCCGATGCGCTATTTGGCCAACCTGCTGACGGCCGGTGACGAGGCGCCGGTGGTACGCGCGCTGGAGCGGCTGATGGCGATGCGTGCCTGGCGCCGGGCCAAGAACGTGGACGGCGTGGAAGACACCGCCGTGCTGGAACAGACCGGGCTGAGCATCGCCCAGGTGGAAGAGATGTACCGCTATCTGGCCATTGCCAACTACGAGGACCGTTTCGTGATTCCGACCGGCCACCGCGAGTACGCCAACGACGCCTTCGGTGAGCGCGGCGGCTGCGGCTTCAGCTTCGGAAACGGCTGCAATGGTGACAGCCCGGCGGACCTGTTCGGGCAGCGCAAGACCACCACCTTCGTGGTGGACAAAGGCCCGAACCAGCGCCGCAAGGAGGTGGTGTGATGAGCGTGCTCAAGCTGGTCGGGGTGTTGCTGGACTACCCCCGCGAGGAACTGTGGGAGCACGGCGAGGAGCTGCTCGCCGCCTGTGACGACCCGGCGCTGAACCCCGCCCGCCGCCAGCAGCTGCGCAGCTTCGTGCAGCAGCTGCTGGCCACCGATGCGCTGGATGCACAGGCGGCGTGGCTGGCCAGTTTCGACCGCGGCCGTTCGATGAGCCTGTTGCTTTTCGAACACATCCATGGCGAGTCGCGCGACCGCGGCCAGGCCATGGTCGATCTGGTCGAAACCTACCGCCGCAACGGCTTCGAACTGGATGCCCGCGAGCTGCCGGATTACCTGCCGTTGCTGCTGGAGTTCCTGGCCCACCGCCCCGGTAGCGAGGCCCGCGAGTGGCTGCACCACATCGGCCATATCGCCGGCATGCTGGCCGCGCGTGCCGCCGAGCGTGAGCTGCCGCACCGGGTGCTGTTCGAGATCCTGGTCGAAGCCGGTGACGGCAAGGCCGATCTGCAGGCGCTGCGCCAGCGTGCCAGCGAGGAAGTCCGCGACGATACCGCCGAGGCCATGGACCGCTTGTGGGAGGAGGAGGCGGTGCGCTTCGGCGCCGAAGCCCCTGCCGAAGACTGCAAGCCGCCCGTGCGTTCGCCGGCCCGTCCTTCGCATCGTGAGGTCCAGCCATGAGTTACTCCCTGCATCAATTCGCCTTCCAGTACTACCCGTACATCGCCGTGGCAGTGCTGCTGATCGGCAGCTGGGCCCGCTATGACAAGGCCATGTACACCTGGCGCACCGGCTCCAGTCAGATGCTGTCGGACAAGGGCATGCGGCTCGGCAGCAACTGCTTCCACATCGGCATCCTGGCCATCCTCGGCGGCCACCTGGTCGGGCTGCTGACGCCGCACGCGGTGTACGAGCACTTCATCACCTCCTCGCAGAAGCAGATGCTGGCGATGGTGGTCGGTGGTGCGTTCGGCGCACTGTGCTTCATCGGCATCAGCATCCTGCTGGTACGCCGCCTGTTCAATGCGCGTGTTCGGGCTACCGGCAGCTTCGGTGACACCCTGGTGCTGGTGCTGCTGTTCGCGCAGCTGTGCCTGGGCCTGTACAGCATCCGCGTCTCGTCCGGTCACCTGGACGGTGGGGTGATGGTGCAGCTGGCCGAGTGGGCGCAGCACATCGTGACCTTCCGTGCCGGAGCCGCTGATTACATCGAGGGCGTCAGCTGGGTCTACAAGATGCATATCTTCCTGGGCCTGACCCTGTTCCTGATCGCGCCGTTCACCCGCCTGGTGCACGTATGGAGCATTCCGATCAGTTACCTGTGGCGGCCCTACCAGGTGGTGCGCCGCCGTCAGGCCACGCTGCGCTATGGGCCGCGGGAGTAAACCATGCGCAGCCTGCCGAAATTCCTGCCGATTACCGTGATCGACTCCGCCGCACCGGTTCCCGCCGAGGCGCATTCGCACCACCATGACGCGGCGGCGCAGGGGCCGCGTTCGCTCGGGCAGCCGGCACCGTGCCGGCTGTTCGTGGACGAGACCGCGATCAGCGAGGCCGACATCGCCCGCGAGATGCAGCACCACCGGGCGATACGCCCGCAACAGTCACGTGCCGAAGCGGCACGCGCACTGGTGGTGCGCGAACTGCTGCGCCTGGAAGCGCAGCGGCTGGGCCTGCAGGCGCCGGAGGGTAACCGGGTAAGTGACGAGGAAGTGCTGATCCAGCAGCTGCTGGAAGACGCGATCGAAGACCGCGTGCCGACCGATGAAGACTGCCGGCGCTACTTCGAGCAGAACCCGGAGCGCTTCCGCTCCCCCGACCGTGTGCGCCTGCGCCATATCCTGCTGGCCGCACCGGCCGACGACGTGGCCGGGCGCTTCGCTGCACGCACCGAGGGCGAGCGGCTGCTCGGACTGCTGAAGGAGTCGCCGCACCTGTTCGCCGATTTCGCCCTGCGTCATTCACGCTGCCCGTCCAGCAGCGAAGGCGGTGACCTGGGCTGGCTGCAGCGTGGGCAGACCACGCCGGAGTTCGACCGACAGGTGTTCCGCCTGCGCGAAGGCCTGGCCGGTTTCCCGGTGGAATCGCGCTGGGGCTACCACGTGGTCTGCGTCGATGCCCGCGAGGAAGGCCAGCCGCAGCCGTTCGAGGCCGTGCTGCCGCAGCTGCGTGACTACCTGGAGTTGCAGGTGCGGCAGCGCGAGGTGCAGGCCTACCTGCTGCAGTTGCAGGAACGCTACCCGGTGCGCGGGCTGGATGAGATCGAAGCCGAAGCGGATATCGGCTGAACCCCTTTGAACGAGGAAAATTCATGAACCAGGCCCTTGCCCCCGCCAGTGCCGGGCAGCAGCAACGTGCGCTGTGGCTGAGCACGTTCGCCTTCACCGTGTGCTTTGCGGTGTGGATGATCTTCTCGATCATTGGTATCCAGATCAGTCAACAGCTCGGCTTGAATGACACCCAGTTCGGTCTGTTGATCGCCACGCCGGTGCTGACCGGCTCGGTCAGCCGCGTCTTCCTCGGCATCTGGTCCGACCAGTTCGGTGGCCGCAAGGTGATGGTGCTGGTGATGCTGTGTGGTGCAGTCGCTACCTGGATGCTGACCTACGCACAGACCTACAGCCAGTTCCTGGTTGCCGCGCTGTGCGTGGGTATCGCCGGCGGCAACTTCTCGGTGGGCGTGGCCTACGTCTCGAAGTGGTTCCCGGCCAGCAAGCAGGGCACTGCGCTGGGCATCTTCGGTGCCGGCAACATCGGTTCGGCGGTGACCAAGCTGCTGGCGCCGCTGGTGATGGTGGCGGCCGGCTGGACCATGGTTGCCAAGGTCTGGGCCGTCGCGCTGGCGGTCACTGCGGTGCTGTTCTTCCTCTTCAGCAAGGAAGACCCGTCTCTGGAACAGCGCCGCCGCGAAGGCGTGAAGCCGGTGCCGTTCGCCGAGCAGATGGCACCACTGAAGAACCTGCAGGTATGGCGGTTCTCGCTGTACTACTTCTTCGTCTTCGGCGGCTTCGTGGCGCTGGCGTTGTGGCTGCCGCACTACCTGGTTGGCGCCTATGGCATGGACGTGGGCCACGCCGGCATGCTGGCGGCGTGCTATTCGATCCCGGCCAGCCTGTTCCGCGTGGTCGGTGGCTGGATGTCGGACCGGATGGGCGCGCGCCGGGTGATGTACTGGACCTTCGGCGTGTCGGCCATCTGCACCTTCCTGCTGGCCTACCCGGATACCGAGTATGTGGTGAAGGGTATCCACGGGCCGCTCCATTTCCATCTGGCCATCGGCGTGGTGATGTTCACCGTGCTGGTGTTCGTGCTGGGCTTCTTCATGTCGCTGGGCAAGGCCGCGGTCTACAAGCACATTCCGGTGTATTACCCCAGGCATGTGGGCGCGGTGGGCGGCGTGGTCGGCATGATCGGCGGCCTGGGTGGCTTCGTCCTGCCGATCGTGTTTGGCGCGTTGAACGATGCGGTGGGCATCTGGAGCAGCTGCTTCATGCTGCTGTTCGTGCTGGTGGCGGCTGCACTGGCGTGGATGCATTTCGCGATCCGCCGCATGGAACGTCGCCACTTCCCGCAGATCGACCGCGAAACCGACCTGCCCGAAGCCATCGACGCGGCCGCCGCCGAGCGGGTGCGCGGCGGGTGAAGGGTGCTGCCGGCCAGCGGCCGGCACTACCAGGACGATACGCGGCGGGTGAAGGGGTGATGCCGACCAGCGGCCGGCACGACCGAGTGGTGGGTGAAAGGGTAGTATCGGCCGCTGGCCGGCAGGAACCATCAGATGCGCCACGCTTGATTTCAATCAGGGCCACGCGAAGAGGAACGCCCGAAGATGTCTGCCATGAGCTTCCACGTTGACGAGAGCGAGGACACTGCGCTGCAGGCGGCATTGCTGCGGCAGCCACGGCACGTGCTGTTTCCGCCGGCTGACCAGTTCAGTACCGGCTTTGGCGAAAGCGGGTGGCGCGCCGCCGTGCGCGCCAGCAACGAGCACCTGATCCCGCGTGGTTTGACGCTCGGCTTCCAGGCGGGTCGTGGCGGGCGCGACGTGCCACCGCAGGCGTATCTGGACACCCTGCTGCTGGCGCTGCGCCTGCAGGCCGGCGCGCTGGCTGAAGATCGCGAGGTGGTGGCAATGGTGCTGCAGTTGGGGCTGGCCGAGACGCTGCCGCCACCGCAGCTGGGCCAGCTGCTGGATGCCGTGCCGCAGTACTTGCGCACCGTGGCGCGGCCACAGGTGGAGGTGCGGCTGGACGCGGGCAGCACGCTGGCGCCGGCACAACTGCGTGCGGTGGGCTGCACCCGCCTGAACGTGATCGATCGCGCCGATGCACCCGGGCCGACGCTGCTGGCGCATGCGCGACAGGTGGGCTTTACCGCGCGCTACTACCAGTTGCGGGTGCCCGGCAGCGCGGATACCGGCTTCATCGAACGACTGCATGAGGTGCTGGCCGAAGCGCCCGAGCGCATCCTGCTGCCGGCGCCTTGCGCGCTGCCAGAGCATCCCTCGGCGGCACGATGGCTGCAGAGTTGGCGCCTGCTGCGCGCAGCCGGCTACGAACCGATCGGTGGTGACCACTACCAGCGCGGCGACCTGCCGATCCCGCATGGCCCGGGCGATGGCCAGCGTCATTGTGACCTGGCCGGCGTGCCACGCCGCGACCGCAGCGATTTCATCGGGCTTGGCCTGTCCGCCTGCAGCCAGATCGGCGAGGTGTTCTACCGCCTGGAGGACGAACTGGGCGAATGGAGTGCGCGGCTGCAGGCCGGGCATATGGGCGTGTCTGCCGGATTGATCCTGTCCGAAGACGAGCGACTGGCGGCCGAGGTGGCGCAGAGTATCGCCTGCGATCACGCGCTCGATGCGGCTGCCTTCGAATGGCGCAACGATGAACCATTCGAAGAATGCTTCGCCGGGCAGCTGCCAGCATTGGCACCGTTGCTGGCGCGCGGCTGGGCGCACTGGGATGCGCGCGTGCTGCGGCTGGCCGAAGAAGGGCGCCTGCTGTGGCGTATGATGGCCGCATGCTTCCGGCCGGCGGCCGCCATCGCTTGAGTCTTGCCCAGATGTCTTCGAATCCGCCTTCGCACGGCCGCCTTGGACAGGCCACCCCGAACCCCGCCGCCGCCGATGACGGCGACGCGCTGCACTTCTGCAGCACCTGCGCGTTTTCCGACGCCTGCATGTCGCAGGGCTACGACAAGACCGCACTGGGCGATCTGCACGTGCTGGTCGACCACGTCGGTCCGTTCCATGCGGGTGACTACATCTTCCGCGCTGGCGAGTCGTTTGATTCGATTGCTGCGGTGCGCGCCGGCATGGTCAAGACCTTCGTCGACGACAGCCAGGGCAACGAGCAGGTGCTGGGCTTCAGCCTGCCGGGCGAAGTGATCGGCCTGAATGCGATCCACGGTTCGCGCTTCCCCTGCAATGCGGTGGCGCTGGATACGGTGCATCTGTGCCGCATCTCGTTCCCAAAGCTGAGCTCGCTGGCCACGCGCATGCCCGGGCTGCAGGCCAAGCTGTTCAGCCTGCTCAGTGCGGAGATCGGCAAGGTCGCCACGCTGGCCGCCAACCACCGTACCGAAGAGCGCATGGCCGCATTCCTGCTGGACATGTCCGAGCGCTACGCGCGGCGCGGTTTTTCTGCCACGCGCTTCAACCTGACGATGGCGCGTACCGAGATCGCCAACTACCTGCGGATGGCGCCGGAAACCGCCAGCCGCGTGCTGCGCCGCCTGAGCGATGATGGGATCATCGCGGTGAAGCAGCGTGAGATCCTGCTGCTGCAGCCCGAGCGCCTGGCCGCGCTGGCGGTGGCCGACGAATCCGATCCGAACTGAACCTGGCCGGGAGCCGACGATGAAGCGAGCTGGACTGTTGTTGCTGGGCCTGCTGGCCACGGTGCCGGCCTGGGCGGCCACGCTGACCGTTTCGGCGGCATCGAGCCTGACCGAGAGCTTCCGCGAACTGGGCAATGCCTATGAGAAGGCGCACCCGGGCACCAAGGTCGATTTCAACTTCGCCGCGTCCGGCGTGTTGCTGCAACAGATCAGCCGCGGTGCGCCGGTGGATGTGTTCGCCTCGGCCGACGAAACCACGATGGACCAGGCCCAGCAGCAGGATCTGCTGGCGGCCGGCACCCGCGAGGTGTTCGCGGTGAACGCGCTGTGGGTGGTGGTGCCACCGCAGGCCAAGGCGGCGCCGCGTACCTTGAAGGACCTGGCCGGTGCCGGTGTGCAGCGCATCGCACTGGGCAACCCGGACAGCGTGCCGGTCGGCCGCTATGCCAAGGGCGCACTGGAAGTGGCGCGCCTGTGGTCGTCGGTGCAGGGCAAGACCATCACCACGCAGAACGTGCGTCAGTCGCTGGATTACGTGGCGCGCGGTGAAGTGGATGCCGGCTTCGTCTATGCCACCGATGCGCAGGCGATGCCCGACCGGGTGCGCCGTGCGTTCGCGGTGCCGGTGTCCGGGCGCATTGCGTATCCGCTGGCGGTGACCAGGGCCAGTACGCAGCCGGCAGAGGCACGGCGCTTCGCTGCCTTCGTGCGTTCGGCACAGGGCCAGGCGATTCTGGCCAAGCACGGGTTCGGCAAGCCCTGAGGCATGGATCTGGACTGGACCGCGCTGGGGTTGTCGCTGAAGGTGGCCGGCTGGGCCACCGCGATCAATCTGGTGCTGGGCGTGGCGCTGGGCGCGTTGCTGGCCCGCCGTCGCTTCCCCGGGCGCGAGCTGCTGGATTCGCTGCTGACCCTGCCGATGGTGCTGCCACCGACGGTGCTGGGGTACTACCTGCTGGTGTTGATCGGTCGCAATGGTCCGATCGGTGCGTGGCTGCAGTCGTGGTTCGGCATCAACCTGGTGTTCACCTGGCAGGCGGCCGTGATTGCTGCGGCGGTGGCCTCGCTGCCGCTGGTGTTCAAGCCGGCACGCGCGGCGTTCGAGGAAGTGGACGGGCAGCTGGAGCAGGCCGCACGCACGCTGGGTGTGTCCGAAGTGGCGGTGTTTTTCCGCATCACGCTGCCACTGGCGTGGCGCGGCATCCTCGCCGGCCTGCTGCTGGCGTTTGCGCGCGCAATGGGCGAGTTCGGCGCGACGCTGATGGTGGCCGGCAGCATTCCGGGCCGGACGCAGACGTTGTCGATCGCCATCTACGAGGCGGTACAGGCCGGCCAGGACGGCAAGGCCAATGCGCTGGTGATTCTCACCTCGGTGGTCTGCATCGTGATCCTGTTGCTGGCCGCGCGGCTGGTGGGCGGGCGTCGCCGGGAGCTGCGCGATGTGGCTTGACCTGCAGGTGCAGCGTCGCCTGCAGGCGGCCGGCCAGGAGTTCGTGTTGGACGTATCGCTGCAGTGCACGCAGCGGCAGGTGGTGTTGTTCGGGCCTTCGGGCGCGGGCAAGAGCCTGACCTTGAAGGCGGTGGCCGGGCTGCTGCGGCCGGGCCAGGGTCATGTGCGCGTGCAGGGGCAGACCCTGTTCGATGCGGCCACCGGCGTGGATCTGCCGCCGCAGCGCCGCCGGCTGGGCTATGTGTTCCAGGATTACGCGTTGTTCCCGCATCTGAGCGTGCGCCAGAACGTGGCGTTCGGGCTGGAGAAGGGGTGGTTGAATCCACGGAACCGCCAGCGCTTCGGTGCGGTGGAGCAGTGGTTGCACGCCTTCCGCATCGACACCGTGGGTGATCTGCTGCCCTCGCAGATTTCCGGCGGGCAGCGCCAGCGCACCGCACTGGCGCGGGCGCTGGTGACGCAACCGCAGGCGCTGCTGTTGGATGAACCGTTCTCCGCACTGGACCACGACCTGCGCCAGCACCTGCGCCAGGAGCTGGAAACCGTGCTGGACCGGACCGGGATCCCGTTGTTGTTGATCAGCCACGACCCGCAGGACGTGGCCATGTTCGGCCAGCAGGTGGCGCGCATGGTGGACGGCCGCATTGTCGGCAATTGACCCGTGATGGACGCACCGGCGATGGTTGGTCACATCTGATGGTAGTGCCGGCCGCTGGCCGGCAACCACGGAATCCTGAGCAGCCGGCCAGCGGCCGGCTCTACCGGTTCAAGGTCCGTGCGGTCCGGTGGTCATGGATCAGTACAACTCGCAGTGGGTGCGGCCTTCGCCCCGCAACGCGTCCCAGTGCCCTTCACCACCGATGGCATCGATGGCCTTGCGCACCGCGCCTTCCAGGTGGCTCTTGTTGCCGCACAGGTACAGGTGCCCACCGCGGGCCAGGACATCACGCACCTCGCTGGCGCGCTGCTGCAGCACGTGCTGCACATAGACCTTTTCGGCGCCATCGCGCGAGAACGCGGTATGCAGGCCGGCCAGCACGCCTCGCGTGTGCCAGTCCTGCAGCTGGTCGCGGTACAGGTAGTCGTGCTGGCGGTGCTTCTCGCCGAACACCAGGTGCACTTCACGTTCGCAGGCGTTGGCCTGCAGTTCCTGCATCAGGCCCATCAACGGTGCGATGCCGGTGCCGGTGCCGACCAGCAGCAGCGGTGCCTGGCCGGTATCGGGCAGGTGGAAGCCGGGGTTGGAACGGCAGTACACCCGGGCGTGGTCGCCGCCGTGCAGCAGGCTGCCGGTGGCGGTGCCGAAGCGCTCGCGGTCGCGCAGGGTGTAGCGCACTTCGCGCACGCACAGGCTCAGCTGGTCGTCGCAAGGGTGAGAGGCGATGGAATAAGCGCGAGGCAGCCGCGGTGACAGCAGCCCGCGCAGCCGGGCCAGAGCAACGCTGTCCGGGGTGGCGTGGTCCTGCAGCACGTCCAGCAGGTCCAGGCCGTGCAGGTAGGCGTCCAGCTCGCGCTTCTGGCTGACCTTCAACAGGCCCTTCAGTACCTCGCTACCGCCGAGCCTGGCCAGTTCGCGCAGTACGCCCTTGCTCAGCAGGCGCAGCTCGCGGTCGTGCAGGGCGGCCACGGCGGCGGTGTCGCCATACCAGGCAGCCAATGCCTGCAGCAGGGCGGGATCGTTCTCGGGTACCACGTGCAGGGTGTCACCTGCGCGGTAGGCCATGCCACTGCCGGCAATGTCCAGCTGCAGGTGCCAGGCAGCGGGGTCGCTGCTGTTCAGGCGGCGACGTTCGAGAATGGGGGCGGCAAACGCATTGTCTTCGCCATAGGCGGTGACCTGCAGGCGCAGGTCCTGGCCAGCGTTGAGGTCGCCCTCCAGCACCTGGCCGAGCACCGGCCGCCATTGCTGGAAGAACTGCTCGTAGCCCAGGTCGGCGTCCACCCGATGCAGCAGCGGCTGCGCCTGGCGCTCGCTCAGTGCAGCATCCAGCGCCTTGGTGAAGCCGCAGAAGCTCGGGTAGCCGGTGTCACCGAGGCCGAACACTGCATAGCGCAGCCCAGCCAGCGTCGGGGTCTGGCGCAGTGTTTCGAAGAACTGTTCGCCATTGGCCGGCGGTTCGCCATCGCCGAACGAGCTGGAAATCGCCAGCAGCACGTCGCCGTGACCGAGACTGGCCACCTCGATGTCGTTGAAAGGGAGCACCTGCGGCGCGTGCGGCTGCAGGTCCGCGCCCAGGCGCTGGGCCAGGGCGCGGGCATTGCCCGACTCGGACGCGAAACCCACCAGCAGGCGGCTGAAGGGCGTACTGGTCGGGAGGGCGTTCACGCGGCCTCGTAGAAGTCGTCGAACTTTTCCTTGCTGAACTCGACCAGCTCGTAGTTCTGCATCAGGTCGTTCACCACGCGGCGGATGCTGATGTAGGAGGTGATGTTGCCGTCGGCGTCGAACAGCGGTTGCACGGTGGTGTCGACCACGTAGAGCACGCCGCCCTTGCCGAGGTTGGGCACGATGCCGGTCCAGGTCTTGCCGGCCTTGATGGTGTCCCACATGTCCTTGTAGACCGCCTTGGGCACATCCGGGTGGCGCACGATGCTGTGCGGCTGCCCGATCAGTTCCTCGCGGGCGAAGCCGGTGAGGGTGCAGAACAGGTCGTTGGCATAGGTGATGTTGCCCTGCAGGTCGGTGGTGGAGATCACCATGACGTTCTGCATGGCGTTCAGCAGCTGGGCGTTGTCGGGGGTGTAGCTCATCGCAGGGTCCTTGTGGATGCCGGTAACGCCGGCGTGTTCGGGTCCTGCATAGAGATACGCCCGCACCGCAGCGGGCGGTTTGACATTGGTCAAGCGGGTGGCGCGAAGAGCTGCGACCGGGTGTCGCAGGGAGCGTTCACTGCTGCAGGGGAAAGCCGATCGTCTTGTGGCAATGCTGCACGAGGTGGCGACCTCCCTCATTGATGTGCAAGGTGTCTGCGTCACCGAAGAACCGCAGCAGTGCTGCCCCGGTCGTACTGCCCGCGTGCGCGGAGCGTCTGGCTGCAGATGGCAGGAACGGATCAGCTCGCGGATCGTGTCCGCCCGGGAGGTTCGCGCGCGCAAGGGTGCCTTCGATCAGCAACTGCGCACATGCGCCAGCCAGATAGGCGACTGGTTCCAGTTGCCGGCCGCGCCGAGGCTGCCCTGACAATGCGGTGGCGATATGCTGGAACTCATGAGCGGTGGTGGCGATCACGCGCCTGCGCAGCGAATCAGCGTCCGGGCCGGAGGGAAACCAGAAGCTGACCACCTGGCCCGGCCGCTCTGGTCCTGGCAGTTGTCGCCAGATGCCGCCTCCGTCACTTACGATCGTGAGCTGATAATGCACAGGCGTCCGTTCCTGCCCATTGGCCTCGAGCGGCAGTCCAGCGGATCGTGCAGCGGACTCGCAGAGCTGTGATGCTTGCATGGCCGAAAGCGCTCCATCTGCCCAGAGAAGTCGAGTTGCGACGGATGACCACCCGCACTCGATGGACCGATTGGGATACTCCGAGCTTTCCGGGCCGGGTAGCACCGACACTGTGCTGATCTTCAGATGTGAGGATGGGCCTCGCAGCAGGGTGGCATACCCTCCATCGGGACTGACCAGGTCCCGGGGAGGCAGTTGGATGGATTGGCACGCACTTGTGGCCAGAAGGATTGCCGCCAGCCCAGCATAGAGCCCGAGGGCGGAGTCCGATTGGGTACGCTTGGGCTGACGGCGCTGCATCAGGGGGTCAGCCCGCCAGCAGAGATGAGGGCGATACCGATTGCTGCCACGATAGCTCGTAGATTGCTCATTGGTACTCTCCAGGTTTGACGTCGATTGACCGATCAGTTCAACTCGCTGGCTCGGTACTCAATGCGTATCGACTCTGGCTCGATCAGGCAATCGGAATTGTTTCAAACACCTGCAGTAGTTGGCTCCGGGTCACATTCGATGCACCAGAGACATGCGCAGGTCGCGCCAATGGCGACACTTGCGCATCCAGTCACACCCTGTGGGGAAGTCGCGGGCGCGTCAGCCCATCAGATAGCGCAGCACACCCGCCGAGACCACGCCGATCAGCACCGTCGGCAGCATCGACAGCCGCGTGGCGGCCAGCAGGGTGATCGCCAGTGCGGCCAGGTCGGCCGGCTTGTCGGCGACGAAGTCCGGGGCGATCACCGAGATCAGCACGCAGCCCGGCGCGGCTTCCATCACCGTCACGGCGCGTTTGCTCAACGTGCGGTTGCGCAGCGCGAGGAAGCCGACGATGCGGGTCAGGTAGGTGGCGGCAGCCATCAGCACGATGGTCAACACCGAGGTCCAGTGGATCAGTCCATTGAAGATCATGCCGGGTCCTCCGCCAGCAGCCAGGCGGCGGCCAGGCCGGCCAATGCGCCGCTGGCCACGTACCACGCGCCCGGGATCAGCAGGTAGGTGGCGGCGGCGACGACCAGGCTGACCAGCCACGGTCTAGCCGCCTTCATGCCCTGCCACATGCCGCGCAGCAGTACCAGGAACACGGCGGGGAAAGCCATGTCGAAGCCATAGGCGTGGATGTCGCCCAACATCGGCCCGACGATCGCACCGAGTGCGGTGCAGGCCACCCAGACGGTGTACAGGCCTGCCGACACGCCCAGGTAGTAGGCCAGGCTGAAGCCCAGCGCGCGTCGACGCGCATCGGCCACGCCCATTGCCCAGCTTTCGTCGCACATGAAGAACAGCGCCGGCAGCACGCGGCGGCGCGGCAGGTGCTGCAGCAGCGGGGCCAGGCTGGCGCCCATCAGCAGGTGGCGGCTGTTGACCAGCGCGGTGATCGCCACGATCAGTGCGATGTGCGGTGGCGAGGTCCACAGTTCGACGGCGGCGAACTCCGAACCGCCAGCGAAGTTGAGGCCGGTCATCAGCGGTACTTCCAGTGCGCTCAGGCCCTTCTGGGCCGCCTGCGCGCCGAGCACCAGGGCGAACGGAATGAAGCCGATCATCACCGGTACGGCGGCGCGCAGGCCGCGCAGGAATTCGGCACGCGGCGCGGTATCGCAGGTGTCTGGCAGGGGGAGGGTGGTACGGGCGTCCATGGAACGGCACGACGAGGTGGGGGTGGCCCATGCTAGCGGTCCGATCACGAAATCGGGTTGCGTTGATGCCACTGGATTCTGGATGATTGATATTCCATGCGGCCAGAGTCGACCAGGACGAAATTTCATGCAGTACCAGCTCGACAACCTTGATCGCCGCATCCTCGACGCCCTGCAGCGCGACGGCCGCCTGCAGAACCTGGAGCTGGCCCGTCTGGTCGGGCTGTCGCCGTCGGCCTGCCTGCGCCGGGTGCGTCTGCTGGAGGAGGGCGGCTACATCGACCGCTATGTGGCGCTGTTGAACGAGGCCAAGGTGGGCCGCGGCTTCACCGTGTTCGTGCGGGTGTGGCTGCGCGGGCAGGACGAGGACACCACCAATCACTTCATCAACAGCATCAAGTCTTTCCCGGAAGTGCTGGAATGCCATCTGATGGCCGGTGACTGCGATTTCCTGCTGCGGGTGGCGGTGGCCGACCTTGATGCCTACCGGCAGTTCCAGATGCAGCACCTGAACCGGATCGCCGGAGTGCAGAACACCAAGACCGAGATTCCGATGCAGCGGATCAAGCAGACGACCCAGCTGCCGCTTTGAGGGATGGGGTTTGCGGCCGGGCTGCACCCGGCACCCGCGGGTAGTGCCGGCCGCTGGCCGGCAACCTCAGAAGCAACGGCCGAAGCAACAGCGTGCATTCCGTGGGATGGCGGGGTGGGTCCGGTTGCAGGGGACGCCGTAAACCCTTCCATGGGGGCTTGGCCGCGGCATCCATGCCGCGGACACCCCTGCAACCGGACCCACCCCGCCTTCGACAGTTTCCCACGACCTGTCGGGGGTCGGATCCCGTTGCTGCGCAACGGGCTCTGACCCCAGGGGCAGATGATCATGTCTGTTCGATTCATTGATTCCTGATGCGTGACTGGCCCCACGGAGCCTGCCTCGGCGTCAGCCGTGGCGGCGGTCATCGCAATGACATGTGCCCTCGGTACGGTTTGAGCCCGCTTGCGGGTCGCGCGTGGGCCGGGGTTCCGGTTGTGGTGCGCGACCGTTGCAGCTGCTGTCGCTGCCGAGGGTCATGTGTTCTACGTCAGGGGGCTGAATGGACACCATGCGGTCAGAACTTGGAAGGTGGCCATCGCCGCATGGCTGCTGCTGTCCTTTGCCGCTGCCGCACAGGACGCGGTTCACGCCTACGACATCCCTGCGCAGCCGCTGGAACAGGCGGTCGAGCGCTTCAGTGTCATCAGTGGGTGGTCGGTGATGTACCCCGGCGACCTTGCTTCGGGCCGCAGCAGCCATGCGCTGCGCGGGAGCCTGGCGCCGCTTGTGGCGCTGGAGTCGCTGCTGCAGGACACCGGGATCGAGGCCGAGGTGATCGGCGAGCAGCGTGTGGTGCTGCGCCGGGGCAAGCCCTCGGCCGCGGAACCCGATGTTGGCGCGGGGCTGCCCGAGGCCGAACGCCGGCGTCGCTACGGCGGGTTGCAGCAGCGGCTGCGTGCGGCGTTCTGTGACGACCCGGAGATTGCGCCCGGCCGCTATGCCGCAACGCTGCGCTTCCGCATCGACAGCGCGGGCCAGGTGAGCGAGCCCGAGCTGCTGTCCGGCAGTGGCAGTGATCGCCGCGACGCACGCCTGCTGCAGGCGCTGCACGGCCTGGTGCTGGCGGTCGAGGCCGCCGCGCTGCCACAGCCGGTGACGCTGCAGATCCGTCCTTCCGGCACCGACCACGACTGCGGCCGGCGCGCGCCCCTTCCATGACTTCAAGGATTCGAACATGAGCAACGGTACGGCTGGGGCGGTTGATCTGATGGACCACCTCCTGGGTGCCTACGACGAGCTGAAACGCCGGTTGGTGCGCAAGCTCGGATCGGAAGAGCTGGCCGGCGACGCGCTGCAGGACACGTGGGTGCGCCTGAGTGCGCGCCGTGACCGCCTGGACGCGGTGCAGAACCCTGCGGCCTACCTGCTGCGGATGGCGATGAACACCGTGATCGACCGCCAACGGGCAGACCACCGCCTGCTGAGCCTGGAGGAGGTGGATACGCTGATGGACATGGCCGACCCGGGGCCGGGGCCGGCGCAGGCGGCCGAGCTGGACTTCGCGCTGGAAGACATGGTCGGCCTGCTGCAGCGCATGCCCGAGCGCCGTCGTCGCATCCTGCTGGCAATCCGCGTCGATGGCCTGCAGCAGCGCGACGTGGCCGACCACCTCGGTGTGTCGCTGCGGTTGGTGCAGCGGGAGCTGAAGGCAGCCCAGGACTACCTGGCCGAACGCAGCGGGCAGGGGCGCCAGGTGCGGTTCTGAGCGACGGCATCCGTCTACACTTTGACGCCGAGCAGAACCCCGCAGCGTGCGGGTCCGGCATGAGACCCATGGATCCTGACGACCGCCCGCAACGCCCGCTGGATGCAGTTGAGCGTCAGGCCCATGCGTGGGTGGTGCGGCTGACCTCGGGCGAGGCGACCGCTGCCGATGGGCGCCGGTTCCGTGCATGGTGCGAGTCCGACCCGCGTCATCGTGAAGCGTTTGGCCGTGCGCGCAGGCAGTGGG
>NZ_JAOCGL010000053.1:0-28301 GCF_029842485.1 Stenotrophomonas sp. GD03777 | reverse complement strand
AGGTGGCCGACGCGGCTGCACCAAAGCCGGGCCGCATGCAGCTGGGCAACGTGCGTTCGGGCCAGCAGCTGTACGCGGAGAACTGCGACCTGACCGTGATGGCCACCGTCGGCGCCGGCGCCGAGGTCATTGCCGATGGCAGCATCCACATCTACGGCACCCTGCGCGGCCGCGCGCTGGCAGGGGCCCAGGGCAACACCGCGGCACGCATTTTCTGCCGTGATTTCCATGCGGAACTGGTCGCCATTGCCGGCCATTACAAGGTACTGGACGATGTCCCGGACAACCTGCGCGGCAAGGCCGTGCAGGTGTGGCTGGAACAGGACCAGATCAAGATCGCTGCGCTGGACTGACGCAGCCCCCAAACAGAATCACCAGGAGAAGTCCTTTGGCTGAAATCATCGTAGTCACCTCCGGCAAGGGCGGCGTCGGCAAGACCACTTCCAGCGCGAGCCTGGCCTGCGGCCTGGCTCGGCGCGGCAAGAAGGTGGCGGTGATCGACTTCGACGTCGGCCTGCGCAACCTCGACCTGATCATGGGCTGCGAACGCCGCGTGGTGTATGACTTCGTCAACGTCGTGCACGGCGAAGCCACCCTCAAGCAGGCCCTGATCAAGGACAAGCGCTTTGACAACCTGTACGTGCTGGCCGCCTCGCAGACCCGCGACAAGGACGCACTGACCCAGGAAGGCGTGGGCAAGGTCCTGAAGGACCTGGCCGCCGACGGTTTCGACTACATCATCTGCGACTCCCCGGCCGGCATCGAGAAGGGTGCCTTCCTGGCGATGTATTTCGCCGATCGTGCGGTGGTGGTGGTGAACCCGGAAGTGTCGTCGGTGCGCGACTCCGACCGCATCATCGGCCTGCTCGACTCGAAGACCCACAAGGCCGAGTCCGGCCAGGACGTGCCGGCCTTCCTGCTGCTGACCCGCTACACCCCGCTGCGCGTGGAAAGCGGCGAGATGCTGAGCATCGCCGACGTCGAGGAAGTGCTCGGCCTGAAGGCGATCGGCGTGATTCCGGAATCGGGCGACGTGCTCAACGCCTCCAACAAGGGCGAGCCGGTCATCCTGGATGTCGAATCCGCTGCCGGCCAGGCCTATGAAGACGCCGTCGCGCGCATCCTCGGCGAAGAACGCCCGATGCGCTTCACCAACGTCGAGAAGAAGGGCTTCTTCAGCAAGCTGTTCGGAGGGTAAGCATGGGCCTGTTTGATTTCCTCAAAGCGAAGAAGACCACCGCCGAAACCGCCAAGAACCGCCTGCAGATCATCATCGCGCAGGAACGCAGCCACCGTGGTGGCCCGGACTACCTGCCGCTGCTGCAGCGCGAGCTGCTGGAAGTGATCAAGAAGTACGTGAACATCGACGTCGATGCGGTGAAGGTCGACCTGGTAAAGGATGGCCAGCACGACGTGCTGGACATTTCCGTGGCGCTGCCCGAAGGTCCGGACAAGCCCTGATCCCCTGCCCCGCCCGTGCCTGCATGGGCGGGGCTGTCTGACCCGCATGACCGATACGACAACCGCCGTGGACATCACCTGCGTGGGCGACATCGCCTTCGCCGACGCGCAGCGCCTGCTCGCCGCGCATGGCCTTCGGCTGCACCACGTGGCGCCCGGCGAACCGATTCCCGGCAGTTACTGGGGCGAGCCAGAGGCCGGCATCATCGCCAGCAACGTGTACGTACGCGATGACACGCCCGTGCACTCGATGCTGCATGAGGCCTGCCACCTGATCGTACTGCCGCCGGAACGGCGTGCGCAGGTGCACACCGATGCCACCGACTCGGTGGCCGAGGAAGACGCGACCTGCTACCTGCAGATCGTGCTGGCCGGGCAGCTGCCCGGTGTCGGCAGCCAGCGGCTGATGGCCGACATGGATGCGTGGGGATATACGTATCGGCTGGGATCTACCCAGGCGTGGTTTGAACAGGACGCCGAAGACGCGAAGGCGTGGTTGATCGAACGCGGCTTGCCGGTGGCGTGATTCACCGGGAACCGGGGTCAGATCCTTTTTGCGTCGCAAAAGGGATCTGACCCCATCACCGTATCAGCCCTGCCCGGCCAGCGCGCGCAGGGTGATGCCGACGATGTAGGCCAGGTACGTGCCGGTGGCATAGCCCATCGTCCCCAGCAGCACGCCGACCGGCGCCAGGGCCGGATGGAACGCCGCGGCCACCACCGGCGCCGAGGCTGGGCCACCGATGTTCGACTGCGAACCGATGGCGAAATAGAAGAACGGTACCTTCAGCAGCTTGCCCAGGCACCACAGCAGCACGATGTGCACGCTGATCCAGATGATGCCCAGCAGGAACAGCCACGGGCGGTCCAGCAGCGCCAGCAGATCCATCTGCATGCCGATGCAGGCGATCAGGAAGTACAGCAGCAGCGAGCCCAGGCGCGATGCGCCCGCGCCTTCCAGGTTGCGCGCACGGGTGAAACTCAGGCTGAGGCCGAGCGTGGTCGACAGCACCACCACCCACACGAACGGCGCGTCCAGGCTGAACTGCGCAGCCCAGCTGACATTCGCCTTGAACCACGCCGCCAGCGGTGCGCCAATGGCGTGAGCCAGGCCGACACCGCCGAAGGCCACCGCCACGATCAGCATCAGGTCGGTCAGGCTGGGAATGCGTTCGTGTTCGGCCTGGAAGCGCGCGATGCGCTCCTTCAGCTCATCGATGGCCGAGGTATCGGCGCCACTGCGCGCGTCGATCTTCGCCGCGCGCCCGGCCAGGAAGATCAGCGCGGCCATCCATACGTAGCCGACCCCGACGTCGACCACTGCGAACTGTCCGAAGGTGGTCGCATTGACGTCGAACACTTCACGCATCGCCAGCATGTTGGCGCCGCCGCCGATCCAGCTGCCCGCCAGCGCGGCCATGCCGGTCCAGGTGTCTCCGGCCACGGTTTCCGGATGCACGGCACGCATCAGCAGGAACGCCACCACCGCACCGAGCATGATGCTGGCCGAGGCACCCAGGTACATCAGCACCAGCTTCGGGCCAAGCCGCAGGATGCCCTTGATGTCGACCGCAAGGGTCAGCAGGATCAGCGCCGCCGGCAGCAGGATGTCGCGCGCGATCGGGTTGTAGAGCCGGGTGTTCTGCCCGTCGATCAGGCCCACAGTGTTGTAGATGCCGGGAATCAGGTAACACAGCAGCAGTGCCGGCACGAAGGTGTAGACGCGCTTCCACAGGCCCTGTTCTCGCGAGGCGGTCCAGAACACGGCGCCAAGGGTGGCGGCGATCAAACCGAAGACGACGATGTCGTTCTGGATCAGGGCAGTCGAAGGCATGCAGGCGCTCTGGTAGAGCCGGCCGCTGGCCGGCTGCTGTTGGCGGCAGATCCGGAAGGTGCACCGACCAACGGTCGGCACCCACCGGTAAAGCAGAGGGTGAAACAAAAGCGCCGCCCCGAAGGGCGGCGCTGCAATCATCAATTGCCGATGTGCTGCTTCAGCCAGGCATTGACGGTGTCATGCCACAGGATGCTGTTGTTCGGCTTCAGCACCCAGTGGTTTTCATCCGGGAAGTACAGGAACTTCGATTCGATGCCCTGGCGCTGGGCGGCGGTGAACGCGGCCAGGCCCTGCTCGACCGGAATGCGGAAGTCCTGCTGGCCGTGGATGACCAGGATCGGCTTCTTCCAGTCCGCCACGTGGTTGACCGGGTTGAACTTCTCGTAGTTGGCGGCCTTCTGGTACGGCGTGCCGCCCTGCTCCCACTCGGTGAACCACAGTTCTTCGGTGGCGTAGCCCATCATGCGCTGGTCGAACACGCCGTCGTGGTTGACCAGGCACTTGAACGGGCCGTTCCAGTTGCCGGCGATCCAGTTGACCATGAAGCCGCCGTAGCTGGCGCCCAGCGCGCAGGCCTTGTCACCGTTGAGGAAGGAATACTTCTTCAGTGCCGCATCCCAGCCCTTCTGCAGGTCTTCCAGCGGGCGGTCGCCCCAGTGCTGGCTGATCGCATCGGTGAATGCCTGGCCATAGCCGGTGGAGCCGTGGAAGTCGATCATCACCACCGCGTAGCCCTGGCCCGCGTAGGTCTGCGGGTTCCAGCGGTAGCTCCAGCCATTGCCGAAGCTGCCCTGCGGGCCGCCGTGGATCAGGAACGCCACCGGGTAGGACTTGCCTTCCTGGTAGTTGTGCGGCTTGACCACGTAGCCGTGCACGGTGTCGTTGTTCCAGCCCTTGAACTCGAACTGCTCGTAGTCGCCGAAGGACACGTCCTTCAGCACCTCGCCTGCGGCCGGGGTCAGCGCGCGCAGTTCGCCGATGGCTTCGCCCGCGGCCGGCAGCAGGCCGACCAGCACCTGGTCGTTGCTCTTCAGGCTGTTGCGGGTGATCGCCACGCTGTTGCCGGCCACGTCGACCGCGGTCACGCTGCCGTCGCCGATCAGCTTGGTGGCCTTGCCGCTGGCCACGTCGATCTGGAACAGCGGGTGTTCGCCGAGGTCGTCGGCGGTGGTGTAGATGCTGGCGCCGTCGGCGGACAGGGTGATGCCACCGGCCGAACGATCCCACTGCGGGGCAATCTCGCGGGTCTTGCCGCTGGCAACGTCCATCGCCATCAGGCCGAAGCGGTCGGCCTCGAAGCCCGGGCGCTTCATCGCGCGGTAGAACAGCGTCTTGCCGTCGGCACTGAACACCGGGCCGGCATCCCAGGCCGGGTTGGAGGCCGTCAGGTTGAGCGGCGCCTGCTTGCCGGCGGCGTCGAAGCGGTACAGGTCGAAGTTGGTCGACCACGGCTCCTGCTTGCCGGCCACGCGGATGCTGGCCACCACGCTGGCGCCGTCCGGCGACCAAACGAAGTCGTCATTGCCGCCGAACGGCTTGGACGGCGCATCACCATCGATGGTCGCGCTCAGCGCCGAAGCGCCCTTGACTGCACCGGCCTTGGCTGCCGGCAGCGGAGCGACGAACAGGGTGTTGCGGCGACCGTCGTTCCAGGTGTCCCAATGGCGCACGAACAGCGAATCCCACACCTGGCCGCTGGCTTTGGCGTCCTTCTTTTCCTTCAGCTTCTTCTCGGTGCAGGCCAGGTCCGAGGCGCACGCCTGGAACACGCCGGCGCTGAACAACACGCGGTCGTCCTGCGGCGACACACGGTAGCTGTCCACGTCGACCGGGAAGTCGGTCAGCTGGCGCGGCGTGCCGCCGCTGATCGGCTGCGCGTACAGCTGCTGGCTGCCGTTCCTGGCACTGAGGAAATACACGGTCTGGCCATCGGCCGACAGCGAAGCGGAATTGACGTTCCAGCCGGCCGGGGTGATCTGCTTCGGCGGCGCTGCGTCGCGGGTGCGCAGGTTGCGCGCGTACAGCGCGGTGGAGGCCTTGAGATTGGCATCCACGCTGCGCTTGGCGAACACCACGGTGCCGCCGTCAGCGGTCAATACCGGCGCGGAGACGCGGTCCATGGCCACCATGTCGCGGACTTCCAGGCCACGGGCAGCGGCGACGCTGGGCAGGGCGGCCAGCAGGCTCAGTGGCAGCAGGGCATGACGCAGTTTCATCGGGGTCTCCGCAGGACGGCAAAAAACCGATGGTAGGCCCGCATGGCCGGGGCTGCCAAGGCCATCGGTCATGGCTGCAGGCGGGCAATCGCCAGAAACAGCAAACCCCGCCGAAGCGGGGTTTGTGGGGACGCCGGGGTCGGATCCGATTCCGGCGGAATCGGCTCTGACCCCAGACGCCGTCAGCGCGGGGTCGGAGCCCTTCCCTGCGGGAAGGCGTCCGACCCCATTGCTTACGCCTTGGCGTACTTGCCGGTGCGGTAGATCAGCCAGCCGACCAGGAACAGCACGGCCAGGCCGATCCACTGTGCGCCCGGCAGGTGGAACGGCACCGCCAGCACGTCGGCACGGCTGCTGACCACGATCGGAATCGCGATGGCGATGCCCATCAGCGCCTCACCGGTGATCAGGCCGGCGGCAAACAGCACGCCCGGCTTGTGCACGCGGTCGCGGCCTTCTTCGTCATCGGCGCGCACCTTGTGGAAGCGCTCGACCAGATGGGCGATCAGGCCGCCGAGGAAGATCGGCACCATCAGTTCCAGCGGCAGGTAGATGCCGATGGCGGCAGCCAGCACCGGCACGCGGAAGCGCGCGTTGCGCGACTTCAGCCAGCTGTCGAAGGCGATGATGGCAGCGCCGACCACAGCACCGATGCCGATGAAGGTCCACGGCAGTTCACCACCGAACAGGCCCTTGGCCACCGAGGCCATCAGGTTGGCCTGCGGCGCAGCCAGCGCGTTCGGGTGCAGCTCGGACTTCACGCCGATGCCGTAGGCAGTGGCCAGCAGGTTCAGTACCGGGGCCATGATCAGCGCGCACGAGAACGCACCGATGCCCAGCATCAGCTGCTGCTTCCACGGGGTGGCACCGACGATGTAACCGGCCTTGAGGTCCTGCAGGTTGTCACCACCGACCGCAGCGGCACAGCACACCACCGCACCAATCATGATCGCGGCCACCGCGCCCAGCGGCGCCCCGCCGGCACCGACCGGCTTGAGGCCGTCAGCGCCCAGCAGCACGACCAGCACGGCCGAGGCGAACAGGATGGTGGAGATGGTGATGCCCGAGACCGGATTGTTGGACGAACCGATCAGGCCGGCCAGGTAGGCCGAGACCGAGACGAACAGGAAGCCGGCGACGATCATGATGAGGGTCATCGGGATCGACACGTGCCACTGGCCGACGATGGCCTGATACAGGGCCAGCAGCGGCAGCACGAACGCCACCAGGGCGACCAGCATCCACTTCATCGGCAGGTCGCGCTCGGTATGCGCCAGCACCGGGCCACCACTCTTGCGGGCCGCGGCGAAACCGCTCTTGACGCCGTTGAGCAGCGACTTGCGCAGCGAGATCAGGGTCCAGATGCCACCGATCAGCATCGCACCAACGCCCAGGTAGCGCATCTTCGCGCCCCAGATGGCGAACGCGGCCTCGGTGGAGGAAGCCGCAGCAACCGACGCGGCCAATGCCGGATCGGTGTTCATGAAGAACGCCTGGTAGATCGGAATGGCGATGTGCCAGGTCAGGATCGAGCCGGATACCACCACGATGCCGACGTTGAGGCCGACGATGTAGCCCACGCCCAGCAGTGCAGGCGACAGGTTGGTGCCGATGAAGGCGGTGACCTTGGAGCTGCCGACATAGGCCGAGGTGGCCCAGGCGTCCGGGATCAGGCGCATGCCGCTCTCCGCAGCCAGCTTGACGAAGGCGCCGATCACCGCCGACAGGCCGAGGATCTTCAGGCCCGGACCCGGGTTCTCACCGGCCTTGAGCACTTCCGCCGCCGCCTTGCCTTCCGGGAACGGCAGCGGGTCTTCAACGATCATCGAACGGCGCAGCGGCACCGAGAACAGCACGCCCAGCAGGCCGCCCAGGCCGGCGATGCCCAGCACCCACCAGTACTTGAAGTCCGGCCAGTAGCCCATGATCACCAGCGCCGGGATGGTGAAGATCACACCGGCGGCGATCGACGAGCCGGCCGAGGCGCCGGTCTGCACGATGTTGTTTTCAAGGATGGAGCCACCGCCCAGCAGGCGCAGCACGCCCATGGAAATCACCGCGGCGGGAATGGCGGTGGCGATGGTCAGGCCTGCGAACAGGCCGAGGTAGGCGTTTGCGGCCGACAGCACCACCGCCAGCACGATGGCCAGGGCCACTGCGCGGAAGGTGAGCTGCTTGGGCGCAGCGTCGTGGTTCATGGAAGCCCCTGCTGGCAAAAAATCCCTGTCACGCTAGCGTTCAGGACAGATCAAGTCCAGCGTGCCAAAGGATGGGGCAGCCGCCACAGCGCAATGAGGCTGTGCGTGAAGCCGGAATCGGCAGACACGGCAAAGTCCGGCTGGGATCACCTGAATTGATATGTTATATCTTAATACTACCCTGTAGCTTCCGCATCGCATGCCCCCTTCCCCCTCCTCTCGCCTGGCCTCCATCGACCAGCTGCGCGGCACCGTGATGCTGCTGATGCTGCTGGACCACGTGCGCGAGACCTTCTTCCTGCAGCACCAGGTGAGCGACCCGATGGACGCAGCCACGGTCTCCCCTGCGCTGTTCGCCTGCCGTCTGCTGGCCCACCTGTGCGCACCCGTGTTCGTCCTGTTGACCGGCCTGTCGGCCTGGCTGTACGGCCAGCGCCAGCCGGATCCGCGCCGGGCCACAGCCGCCTTCCTGCTCAAGCGCGGGTTGTTCCTGGTGGTGCTGGAACTGACCCTGGTGAACTTCGCCTGGACCTTCCAGCTGCCGCCGCACACGCTGTACCTGCAGGTGATCTGGGCCATCGGGCTGAGCATGATCGCGCTGGCCGGCCTGCTGTGGCTGCCACGCCCGGCCCTGCTGATGCTGGCAATCGCGGTGGTGGCCGGGCACAACCTGTTCGACGGCCTTCGGGTGCAAGGCAATGGCCTGCTGGCGGTGCTGTGGAAAGTACTGCACCAGCGCGACTGGATCGAGGCTGGCACGCTGCGCCTGCGCACCTCCTATCCGGTACTGCCGTGGATCGGGGTGATTGCGCTGGGTTATCTGATGGGGCCCTGGTTTGGCCGCGCGCGCGCGCCGGAGCAGCGCCAGCGCTGGCTGCTGTGGGCAGGCGTCAGCGCGCTGGCCCTGTTCGCATTGCTGCGGTTGGCCAACCAGTACGGGGATGCTCCCTGGTCGTACCAGACCACTACGCTGCGCACGTGGTTGAGCATCTTCAACGTCACCAAATACCCGCCGTCCTTGCAGTTCCTGCTGCTGACCCTGGGCGTGGGAGTGTTGCTGCTGCGGCTGTACGAATGGCCGCCGCTGGCGCGGGCACTGCAGCCGCTGGCCGATATCGGCGCTGCGCCGATGTTCTTCTACCTGCTGCACCTGTACTTACTGAAGGGGCTGTACCTGGCCGCGTTGGCGGCTTGGGGGCCGACCCATGGCGAGCTGTATGCCCTGGATTCGGTCAGCGGCCTGCTGCTGGTGGCCTGTGCGCTGGCGGTGGTGCTGTACCCGCCGACGCGGGCCTTCGCGCGGTTCAAAGCGCGAAGGCGCGATCTGCCGTGGTTGCGATACCTGTGATCGCCCAGGCCAGTCCGGCAATCCACGCATGGCGTGGATCTACTGAAAGCGGATCAGGTCACAGGCCTATAATTCCGCGATGAATTCCACCGCTATCGCTTCCGACGACTTCCTGGGCCACCCCAAGGGCGTCTACGTCTGCTTCTTCACTGAAATGTGGGAGCGCTTCTCCTTCTACGGCATGAAGGCGCTGTTGCTGCTGTACCTGACCAAGTACCACCTGTTCGGCGACAAGGCCGGCCTGGACCTGCTCGGTGCCTACGGTGGCCTGGTGTACTGCATCCCGGTGTTCGGTGGCATGCTGGCCGACCGCTGGCTGGGCATGCGCCGGGCAGTGCTGTTCGGCGGCATCCTGCTGGTGCTCGGCCACCTCGGCATGGCCTTCGAGGGCCACGCCGCGTACCGGGTGAACGGCGAAGTGGTGCGCGACACCTCCGCACTGGCGGTGACCTACCTGTCCCTGGCGCTGATCATCATGGGCGTCGGCTTCCTGAAGCCAAACATCTCCACCATCGTCGGCAAGCTGTACGCCAAGGACGACCCCCGTCGCGACTCGGGCTTCTCGCTGTTCTACGCCGGCATCAACCTCGGCGCGCTGTTCTCTTCGCTGGTGTGTGGCTTCCTCGGTGAGGCCTACGGCTGGAAGTACGGGTTCGGCGCCGCCGGTATCGGCATGCTGGCCGGTCTGGCGATGTTCCTGTGGGGCCAGAAGTACCTGCAGGGCCACGCCGAACCACCGCAACCGGCCGCGCTGAAGCAGAAGGTGCTGGGCCTGCCACGCGAATGGTTCATCTATCTGTGCGCGGTGCTCGGTGTGCTGCCGGTGGCGTGGCTGATGTGGGCCGCGGGCAACGGCGCGTTCGCGCTGGGCGGTGAAATCAGCCTGGCGCTGATGCTGATGCTGGTGGTGCTCGGCGGCGTACTGGTCTGGTTCGCCTGGTTCACCGGCACGAAATGCACGCCGGTGCAGCGCCAGCAGATGATCGCGCTGATGGTGCTGATCTTCATGGCGCTGGTGTTCTTCACGATGTACGAGCAGTCCTACGGCTCGTGGGTGACCTTCACCGACCGCCTGTTGACCAAGGACATCGTGCCATCTCTGGTGATCACCGGCGGCACTCCGCTGCCGTGGTCGATCCTCTCGCTGCTGCTGGCACCGCTGGGCTTCGTGGTCAGCGCACGCCTGTCCGAACGGCGCCCGGGTTCCGCCGCGCCGCGCACCTTCTTCGCCGTGATCATTGCCCTGATGCTGGTGCTGCTGGTGCGCGACTGCCTGGTGATCCCGCAGACCGCAGGTTCGCTCACCTACCTCGGCGGCCTGTTCCTGGTGCTGCTGGCGCCGGCCTTCGCCGCGCTGTGGACGTGGATGGACCGCCGCGGCTGGGAGCCGGGCAAGCCGGTGAAGTCGGCCTGGGGCCTGGTGATTGGCGCACTGTCGTTCGTACCGCTGGCACTGGCGGCGCAGCAGGTGGGCGCCACTGGCGAGATGGCCAGCGTGTGGTGGCTGGTGCTGGCCTACTTCCTGCTGGCCAGCGGCGAGATGTGCCTGTCGCCGGTCGGCCTGTCGGCAGTGACCCAGCTGGCCGTGCCGCGGGTGATGAGCCTGATGATGGGCACCTGGTTCCTGGCCACCGCGTTCTCGGAAACGCTGGCCGCGCTGTTCGGCAAGCTGGCCGCGATCGAGGTGCCGGAAGGCGAATCGCTGGACATGGTGGCCGCAGCCGGCGCCTATGCGCACCTGTTCTGGCTGCTGATGTGGATCGGCCTGGGTTGCGCACTGGCGGCCTTCATCGCCGCACCGCTGCTGAAGAAGATGATGCACGGGGTGAAGTAAACCCCGCGCTTGCGGAAAACCAGGGCGGCGGAATGATCATCCACCGCCCTGTCAGCTCAGGGCGCCTTGTCCTTGCCGGTCGCGGGCGCGGTCGTCGCAGTCTTGCCGCCCAGGCTGCGCGCCAGGAAGGCCAGCAGCTTGTCGTAGTACTCGCTGCGATGGGCCTCGGTGTAGAAGCCGTGGCCTTCGGTCTTGTAGTACAGGCTTTCCACCGGCGTGCCGGCGCGCTTGAGCGCGGCTTCCATGCGCTCGGTGTGCTGGATCGGCGCGCGCTTGTCTTCGCCACCGGCGGCCAGGAACACCGGCACCTTGATCCGTTCGGCCATGTTCACCGGCGACACCGCACCCAGCTTGGCCGGATCCCCCAGCCATTCGCGCAGATAGGTCACGCCTGAACCCCGGTCCTGGATGTCGCCGCGGGTGTACATCATCGGCAGGTCGTAGACCCCGACATAGCCCGCCGCGCACTGATACAACCCGGGTTCGCGGGCGGCACCCATCATCGCCGAGTAGGCCCCGTAGCTGGCGCCGTAGATACAGATGCGACGGCCGTCGGCGATGCCTTCGCTGATTGCCCAGCGGGTGGCATCGGTGACATCGTCCTGCATCGCCGCGCCCCACTGCTGCGCCCCGGCCTGGGTGTGGGCCCGGCCGTAGTTGCCCGAACCACGGAAGTTGACCTGCAGCACGGCATAACCGGCCGCGGCCAGCATCTGCGTTTCGCGGTCGTACTGGCCGGAATCGAAGATGTCGAACGGGCCGCCATGCGGCATCACCACCATCGGCAGGTTGCGCCCGTCGCTGCCGGCCGGCAGGGTCAGGAAGCCATGCAGCGGCAGCCCGTCGCGCGCCTTCAGTGCAATCGGCTTCACGCTGGCGCTACGGTCCACGTCGATCCAGTCGCTGCGGCTGATCAGGTGATCGGCCTTGCGCGCCACCGTGTCGTACACATAGAAATCGCCTGGATTCGAGCCCGACCAGGTTTCCACCAGCACGACACGGCCATCGCGGGTGCTGGAGGTGATGTAGACGGGCCCTCCGAAGGCGGCCTCCAGGCTGCGGTACAGGCGCGCATCGGCCGAGCCTTCATCGAAGAAGCGCGTGCGCGGTTTGTCACCCAGGTACAGCGCGCCTACCGGCACATGGGTGCCGGGCCGGTGGATGATGCGGTACGGATTGACCACCTCGTCGCGTAGAAGCGTCGCGCGTTCGCCGGTCTGCGGGTTCCAGCTGACGATCGCATCCGGGCCCTGGGCCTGCTCGACGTTGAGGTAGGCCAGGCTGTCATCGGCCGAGAAGCCGAGGGCGGTTTCGATGCGCTTGCTGACCGCCTCATCATTGATCAGCTTCCAGCTGTCGCCACTGCGTTCGCGGAAATACAGCTTGTTGATGTTGTCGCTGCCCGAGCCGTGCACGAAGCGGACCTCGCCGGCGCCGTCGGTGGTGAACTCACCGCGCCGTACCGGCGAAGACGCCACCCGCGAGCGACGACCGGTGGTCACATCCATGCGATCGACGCGGGTGAACGGATCCTCAGCCAGCGGCCATACGGTCACCAGCACGTTGCGCTCGTCACCCGGCAGGTCGTCGGCCAGGAAGGCGGCCACGGCTTCGACTTTCTTCGGCTGGATGCGGGTCCCCGGGCCCTTGCTTTCGACGCGATAGCCGACCAGCAGCTCGCCACGGTTGCCATTGGCGTCGATGGCATAGAGTTCGCCGGTGGGATTGGGCTGGTCGAGCGAGCCCCACTTCTGGGCCAGGCCGATCAACAGGCGCTCGTTGCTGACCCAGTCGAATTCCTGCGCATGATTGCGGCTGGGCGGCCAGAAACTGCCGACCACCTCCTTGTCCTTCAACCGCAGGATCGCGATCGCGGTACTGTCCTCCTTCGGAACCGTTGCCGCTACGTACTCGCCCCCCGGCGAGATCTTGATATCGGTGAAGGTCTCCCGGCGCAGGTACTGCGTCAGGTCCACCGCCCCCGCGCTGCCTGCGGCAACGCCCCCGATGACGGCCAGCGCGGCCGCCAGAATGGTCTTGTGCATCCTTCCCCTGCTCCTGTGGACACCTTGTCCTGGTGGCCGATTCTAGGCAGCGCCGAGCGTTTGACGCCAGAGCCGGAAAAGACGACGGCACCGTTGCCGGTGCCGTCGTTGCCACTACCTTGGAGAGAGAGTCAGGACGTGGGTTCGGGGGACGTGCGCCGGGTCAGTGGACCCCGCGCACCGCCAACATGAGGGCCAGGATGCTGAGGATCACGGCGATGGTGCCGTCGAGCACGCGCCAGGTGCTGGGCTTGGTGAACAGCGGCGCCAGCAGGCGGGCGCCGAGGCCCTGCGCGGTCAGCCACAGGCAGCTGGCGGTGACCACGCCGGCAGCGAAGGCCATGCGGGCGTTGCCGAAGTTCTCGGCGATGGAGCCGATCACCATCATGTCCAGCCAGAAGTGCGGGTTGATCAGCGAGAAGCCGACCGCGGCCATCAGCACCGCGCGGCGGCTGCCGTCATCGCTGTCGGCCTCGCCCATGCCACCACCCCCGGCGATCGCACGGCGTGCCGACTTCATCGCATACCAGGCCAGGAACGCGACACCGGTCCACAGCACGGCGGTCGTCAGCCACGGCAGCGCCGAGGTGAGCGTGCGCAGGCCGGCCACGCTGGCGAAGATGAAGATGGCATCGATGGCCGCGCAGGTGGCGACCACCGGCACGATGTGCTTGCGCAGGATGCCCTGGCGCAGAATGAAGGCGCTCTGGGCGCCGACCACCGCGAACAGGCCGATGCCGGTGGCTGCGCCAGAGAACCAGGCACCGAGGCCGGTGCTGGCGGAGATGACCGAGAACATGGGATTCACTGCCTTGTATTGCTTGGGGGGACGGTGCCTCGCGAAGGCGGACAGCACCGGAACGGACGCCATTGTCGCGCCGCAACATGGAAAAGACGAGCTAAACTTCCTAAACCAACATTAGCGGAGCTTAATTCGATGCGCATCGATCATGCCCAGCTGCGCGCCCTGGCCGCGGTGATCCGCGAAGGCAGCTTCGACCGCGCCGCACAGTCGTTGAATGTCACGCCCTCGGCCATCTCGCAGCGGGTCAAGGCACTGGAGGACCGGATCGGCCGCCTGCTGGTCAAGCGCGGCACCCCGGCCACCGCCACCGCCGAGGGGCAGCTGCTGGTGCAGCTGGCCGAGCAGACCGCCCTGCTCGAACACGATGCGCTGCACCGGATGGGCCTGGCCGATGAGGACCTGCCCCAGGCCAGCATCCCGGTGGCGGTGAACCACGACAGCCTGGAAACCTGGTTTCCGCAGGCCGCCTACCAGTTCGCGCAGACCACCGGCACCACCCTGGACCTGCGTGTGGAAGACCAGGACCACACCGTGGAGCTGCTGCGCCAGGGTACGGTGCTGGGCGCAGTGACCACGCTGGACGAGCCGGTGCAGGGCTGCCAGATCCATGCGCTGGGCAGCATCCGCTATGCAGCGACCTGCACGCCGGAGTTCCGCGAACGCCACTTTGCCAAGGGCGTGACCGCGCAGGCGCTGGCGCAGGCACCGGTGCTGGTGTTCAACCGCAAGGACGAAATGCAGTCGCGCTTCGCCCGGCGCATGGCCGGCGACGACCTGCCCAGCACCGCACCGACCTGGTGGATTCCCTCCACCCGGGCCTTCGTGCAGGCCAACCTCGGCGGCATGGGCTGGACCATGAACCCCCTGCCGCTGGTCAAGCGCCACCTGGACGCCGGGCGACTGGTCTACGTGCGCCAGCGCGCGTGGGAAGACGTGCCGCTGTACTGGCAGCACTGGAAGGGCGACGTGCAGACCATGGCCCTGCTGACCCGCGCGGTACTGGATGCGTCCTCCGCGCTGATCCGGCGCAAGCGCTGACGCCCAGCGGGAAAAAGGGGACGGAGGGGATTAAGTCGTCTTTGCCCCGGATGTCGTTTGGGTCTTAAACGACTTAATCCCCTCCGTCCCCTTTTTTGCTCCATCGGATCTCCACGTAAGCTCCACACCAGGTCCATGCGTGATGCGGATACTGGTCGGCCGATCACTGCAAGGATGCCCTGCATGCCTGTATTCGTCCGCGACGCCCGCCCCGAAGATGCCGCCGCCTGCATCGACCTGCGCGGGCGCACCCGCGAGAACGCCTTCAGTGCGGCCCAGCTGGCAGAACTGGGCATCACCGAGGACAGCTGGGCAGCCGGCATCGCCCAGGGCGATTCGATCGGCCGCGTCGCCTGGGACGGCAAGCGCATGGCCGGTTACTGCTTCGCCGATCGTGACAGCGGCGAGGTGCTGGTGCTTGCCCTGCTGCCGGACTACGAGGGCCGCGGCATCGGCCGCCAGCTGCTGCAGGACGTGGTCAGCCTGACCCGCGATGCCGGCCACCAGCGGCTGTTCCTGGCCTGCTCGGCCGACCCGCGTTCGCGCTCGCATGGCTTCTACCGCCGCCTGGGCTGGCGCCCGACCGGCGAGCTCGATGAGGCCGGCGACGAGATCCTTGAGCTGGTCCCCACCGTCGCCGGGCGCCGCCTGCCGCCCACGTGACAGCGTCGCGAAACGTCGGATGCTGCGTTGCATCAAAAAACGACCGGATCCGGTTAGAATCGCGGATGGATGCTGCAAGGCGTTGTTTCTTCACGCCCTTTCCCTGCCCCACGCGCATCCTGACCCCTTCCCCTCCGCCAACGATCCCGCCCCCATGAAGAAATTTGGCAAGGCCCTGCTCGCCCTGCTCGTGCTGCTGTTGCTGGCCGCCGCGCTGTTCCTGTACTGGCCACTGACCCAGCGCTCCGTGCCCGCCGCCAGCAACGACAAGCCCGTCGATGTTGTGCTGGTCGGCGCCGGCATCATGAGCATCGCCCTGGCCACCTACCTGCAGGAACTGCAGCCGGACTGGAACATCCAGGTCTACGAACGCCTCGACGGCGTCGCCGGTGAAAGCTCCGATGGCTGGAACAACGCCGGCACCGGCCACTCGGCGTTCGCCGAACTGAACTACACCCCGGAACTGCCCGACGGCAGCATCGAGACCAAGCGCGCGGTCGGCATCGCCGAATCGTTCGAGGTCTCGCGCCAGTTCTGGTCGCACCAGGTGAAGGAAGGCCGGCTGAGCCAGCCCAGCGACTTCATCAACCCGACCCCGCACATGAGCTTCGTCTGGGGCGATGACAACATCGCCTACCTGCACAAGCGCCAGCAGGCCCTGGTGAAGAACCCGCTGTTCTACGGCATGCAGTACTCCGAGGATCCGGCGCAGATCAAGCAGTGGGCCCCGCTGCTGATGGAAGGCCGTGACCCGAAGCAGAAGGTTGCCGCGACCTGGATGCCGCTCGGTACCGACGTCAACTTCGGTGTGATCACCCGCCAGCTGACCGCCGGCCTGCAGCGCAGCCCGAACTTCAGCCTGCACCTGAACCATGAAGTGACCGCCCTGCGGCAGAACGCCGACAAGAGCTGGAACGTGACGGTGAAGGATCTCAAGGCCGGCACCGAAACCACCACTCACACCCGCTTCGTGTTCATCGGTGCCGGCGGCGCCGCGCTGAAGCTGCTGCAGATGTCGGGCATTCCGGAATCGAAGGACTACGCAGGCTTCCCGGTCGGTGGCCAGTTCCTCGCCTTCCAGGGCCAGGACGTGACCTCGCGCCATGGCGTAAAGGCCTACGGCATGGCCGAAACCGGTTCGCCGCCGATGTCGGTGCCGCACCTGGATGCACGCAAGCTGGACGGCAAGCCGGTGGTCCTGTTCGGGCCGTTCGCGCTGTACAGCACCAAGTTCCTCAAGCACGGCTCGTGGTGGGACCTGTATTCCTCGGTGACCCACAACAACGTTGGCCCGATGCTGGAAGTGGGCAAGGACAACCTGGACCTGGTGCAGTACCTGATGGGCCAGGCGCGCCTGAACGATGCCGACCGCCAGGCCGAACTGGTCAAGTACTTCCCCAATGCCAAGCCGGGTGACTGGAAGCTGGTCACCGCCGGCCAGCGCGTGCAGATCATCAAGCGCGATCCGCTGAAGGGCCCGGTGCTGCAGTTCGGTACCGAGATCGTGACCGACAAGGACCACACCATCGCCGCGCTGCTCGGCGCATCGCCGGGCGCGTCGACCTCGCCGCCGATCATGCTGGACCTGATGGCCAAGGCCTTCCCGGACCAGATGAAGGCCGGTTGGGAAACCCGCCTGCGCGAGATCGTGCCGTCGTACGGGCGCAAGCTCAACGACAGCGCCGCACTGGTCAACGAGATCCGTACGCTCACCAGCCAGACCCTGCACCTGCCGTACCTGGAGGTGCCGGTGGATGCGAACGCGGCGGTGCCGGCTCCGGCCGCTGCGGCTCCGGCACCGGCGAAGGAAAAGCGCAATGCCAATGAGGAACTGCAGGCGCTGTAAGCCCGCGCGTTCCTTCGATGCAGACGGACGGCCACCTTCGGGTGGCCGTTTGTTTTTGTGCGAGGTGGGTCGGATCCCTCCCGCACGGGAGGGCTCTGACCTGCGATTGGGCGTCGATGATGGGGTCGGAGCCCATTGTCTGCAGCAACGGGATCCGACCCCGGCCCGCCACTGCTCCGCGCCGGGAAGCCCCTGCACAATGACGCGAATTGTAATGTTGTTAAGAATTATTTACATTTGCACCATGCGCAGTGATCGCGCCGCTCCAGATGGACCTGACCGTGCCCGAAGCCGCCGCCCCGGGTGCTGGACGACTGTTGCCGCCCTTCCCCCGTTTCCAAGCCTCGAGCCCACCATGCCCCTGCCTGTCCGTAACCGCCTGCCCCGCCGCGCACTGCTGCCCGCTGCCCTGCTTTCGTCGCTGACCCTGCTGGCCACACCCGCCGCGTTCGCCGCCACCGATGCCGCCGGCGATGCCAAGACCCTGGACCGGGTCAGCGTCCGGGCCGAGCAGTCCGCTCCGCCGGCCAGCACCACGCGCCTGCCGATCACCCTGCAGGAAACCCCGCAGTCGGCCACCGCGATCAGCCTGCAGCGCCTGCAGGACGAATCACTGTTCAGCATCAACGATGTGATGCGCAACGTGACCGGCGTCAGCGTGTCCTTCTATGACACGCAGCGCCCGCTGTACTACGCGCGCGGCTTCGCCATCACCGACTTCCAGGTCGACGGCATCCCCACCTACAGCGGCTCCACCAACCAGGAATACGACACCGCCTTCTACGACCGCATCGAAGTGATCCGCGGTGCCAACGGCCTGCTCAGCGGCGCCGGCGTGCCGTCGGCCACGGTCAACCTGCTGCGCAAGCGCCCCGGCAAGGAATTCGACGCGTCGTTCGCGGTCAGCGCCGGTAGCTGGGACTACCGCCGCATGGAAGCCGACGTCACCGCGCCGCTGACCGATGACGGCCGTTTCCGCAGCCGCGTGGTCGCCGCTTACACCGATCGCGGGCTGTACTACGACCGTTACGACGAGAACAAGATGGCCGGCATGGCGGTGCTGGAAGGCGATGTCACCGACAGCACCACGCTCACCCTCGGCTACCAGACCCAGGACAACAACCCGACCGGTTCGACCTGGGGCACCGTGCCGTTCTTCGACAGCCAGGGCAATTTCGCCCATCTGCCGCGTTCGACCAACCTGTCGCCGAAGTGGAGCTACTGGAAGCGCGAGAGCAACACCGCCTTCGCCAACCTGGAACAGCGCTTCGGCGACAACTGGCTGCTGAAGATCAACACCGCCTACACCCGCGGCAACGTGCAGAACGTGCGCCTGTACGGCACCGGCAACCCGGACCCGGTGACCGGCTCGGGCATCTTCCTGCGTGCGGCCGCCGGTGATTCGAAAGACACCCGCCGCAATGTCGATGCTTACCTGACCGGCAACTTCCCGCTGTTCGGCCGCGACCACGACCTCACGGTCGGTGCCCAGTGGTCGGATCTGGAAGGGACCACGAACACCGTGGCGCTGAACTTCCCGAGCGACTGGGCAACGTGTGTCAGCGCCACGGGTGCACGCGAGCGCTGCTACTACATCCCCAACGTATACAGCTGGAACGGCGATATCTCCGAGGTGACCTACCGCCGCACCGGCGCGCGCCGCGTGGCCAAGACCACGCAGAGTGGCGTCTATCTGGCCACCCGCCTGCACCTGGCCGATCCGCTGTCGCTGATCGCCGGTGCACGCCTGAGCCGGTGGGAAACCCTCACCCGCTCCTACAACGCCACCGGCGCCTATACCGGCACCAGCGGTGCGTACAAGGTGAGCGATGAAGTCACTCCGTACGTGGGCCTGGTCTACGAGATCACCCCGAACGTGTCGGCCTATGCCAGCTACACCGAGATCTTCAATCCGCAGAACTACAAGGACCGCAACGAGAACCTGCTGGCGCCGGTGCAGGGCTCGAACCTGGAAGCGGGCATCAAGACGCAGTGGTTCGATGGCCGCCTGACCGCAAATGCCGCTGTGTTCGAGGCCAAGCAGGACAACTACGCGGTGCGTGACATGGGCGTGCCGGAGGGTTCGCTCAGCGACGGCAGCTCGGCCTACATCGGCGTCAACGGTACCAAGGCGCGTGGCTGGGAGATGGATATCAACGGCGAAATCCTGCCGGGCTGGACGGTCAATGCCGGCTACACCCACGTCAAGGTCACCCGCGCCGCCACCGACCTGCTGTACGCCAACCCGCCCAAGGACCTGCTGCAGCTCAACACGCAACTGCAGCTGCGCGGTGCGCTGGAACGCCTGAGCATCGGCGGTGGCCTGCAGTGGCAGAGCAAGGTGCAGGGCTACAACATCGCCTACCCGCTGGGCGGCACGGTGACCGTGAACCAGCCGGCGTACATGCTGGTGCAACTCAATGCCAACTACCGCATCAGCGACAGCTGGACTGCAACGCTGAGCGTGCGCAACGCGCTGGACAAGACTTACTGGGCCAACCTGGACTACAACAACTACGGCGAGCCGCGCTTCGTGTCGGCCAGCCTGCGCTGGAAGTTCTGAGCCACCTGCGAACCGGTGGGTGCCTGGTGGGTGCCGACCGTTGGTCGGCACGCCCTCCGCCACGACCCACCGTCGCGGCCTACCTGAATGAGCCCGCCTCCGCGCGGGCCCTTCTTTTTTGCTGCAATGCAGGTTGTACCCACTTCGTAATTATGCCGTAATTATCCCAACACCCGTCGGAAGCCGGTCAATGAACCCGAGCTGGGATACGTTGGAACGCAGTCGCCAGGCCCGCCTGGAACGTGCCGCGCCGTGGGCCCGGGGACGCGAGGTCGCCAGCAGCGACGTCGGCGAGTTGCTGCACGCAGTGCTGGAGCCAGGCGACAAGGTCTGCCTGGAGGGCAACAACCAGAAGCAGGCAGATTTCCTCGCCCAGGCGCTGGCCGACCTCGACCCCGCCCGCGTGCATGATCTGCACATGGTGCAGTCGGTCCTCTCACTGCCCTCGCACCTGGACGTATTCGAGCGTGGCATCGCCTCGAAACTGGATTTCTCGTTCTCCGGCCCGCAATCGGTGCGACTGGCCAACCTGGTGGCCGAAGGGCGCATCCAGATCGGTGCCATCCACACCTACCTGGAACTGTTCGGCCGCTACTTCATCGACCTTACGCCGCGCGTAGCGCTGGTCGCCGCGCAGGCCGCCGACCGCCACGGCAACCTCTATACCGGGCCGAATACCGAAGACACGCCGGTGATCGTCGAAGCCACCGCCTTCGGTGGCGGCATCGTCATCGCCCAGGTCAACGAGATCGTCGACAGCCTCCCCCGCGTCGATGTTCCTGCGGACTGGGTCAACTTCGTGGTGCAGGCGCCGAAGCCGAACCATATCGAGCCGCTGTTCACCCGCGACCCTGCGCAGATCTCCGAGATCCAGGTGCTGATGGCAATGATGGCCATCAAGGGCATCTACGCCGAGTACGGCGTGAATCGTTTGAATCACGGCATCGGCTTCGATACCGCCGCCATCGAACTGCTGCTCCCCACCTACGCAGAATCGCTCGGGCTGAAGGGAAAGATCTGCCAGCACTGGGCGTTGAACCCACACCCGGCACTGATTCCGGCGATCGAATCGGGCTTCGTCAGATCGGTGCATTCGTTCGGTTCGGAACTGGGCATGGAGAAATACATTGCCGCGCGGGGCGACGTGTTTTTCACCGGCGCCGACGGCTCGATGCGTTCCAACCGCGCGTTCTCGCAGACCGCAGGCCTGTATGCCTGCGACATGTTCATCGGTTCCACCCTGCAGATCGACCTGCAGGGCAACAGCTCCACTGCCACCCGCGACCGCATCGCCGGCTTTGGCGGCGCACCGAACATGGGCTCGGACGCGCGCGGCCGCCGCCATGCCAGCGAGGCCTGGATCAAGGCCGGCCAGCAGGCCGCACGCCCGGGCGAGATGCCACGCGGGCGCAAACTGGTGGTGCAGATGGTGGAAACCTTCCGCGAGCACATGGCCCCGGCATTCGTTGACCGCCTCGACGCCTGGGAACTGGCCGAACGCGCGAACATGCCGCTGCCGCCGGTGATGATCTACGGCGACGACGTCAGCCATGTGCTGACCGAGGAAGGCATCGCCAACCTGCTGCTGTGCCGCACTCCCGAGGAGCGCGAACAGGCGATCCGTGGCGTGGCCGGCTATACCGCCGTGGGCATCGGGCGCGACCGCGCGATGGTGGAGAACCTGCGCGACCGCGGCGTGATCCGCCGTCCCGGTGACCTCGGCATCTCCGTGCGCGATGCCAGCCGTGACTTGCTGGCGGCGCGTTCGGTGAAGGACCTGGTGCGCTGGTCCGGCGGTCTGTACGACCCGCCCAAGCGCTTCCGCAACTGGTAAGGGGCTGAGCATGGAAACCCTCGACTATCGATTCGAAGGCCGCACCGACGTGCCGTTCGCGCGCGATGCGGTGCTGGTGGGCGTGCTGGCGTCAGGCAACCTGGAAATCCTGCTGGAACCGGCGGCGCAGCAGGGCGCGATGACGGTGCGCGTCATCACCGCCGCGCAGGGCTTCGGCAGCATCTGGCAGGCGGTGATCAACGACTTCGCACAGCGTCATCCGCTGCGCGATGTGCGCGTCTCGATCAACGACGCCGGTGCGACCCCGGCCGTGGTCAGCCTGCGCCTGGACCAGGCCGTGGAAACCCTGCTGGCCGGAGGCGCGCCATGAACCACGTACAGCGCCACAGCTATTACGAAGCCGATGCGCGCGAGCGCATCGCCGGGCTGGTCGACGCCGGCTCGTTCCACGAGTTCCTCGGCCCGGCGCGACGGATGATGAGTCCGCACCTGGCCCAGCTCGACCAGCCGGCCGCGTTCGACGATGGCATCGTCGTCGGCGAGGCCAGGATGCAGGGCAAACACGTGCTGCTGGCCGCACAACAGGGTGAATTCATGGGCGGCGGCGTGGGCGAAGTGCATGGCGCCAAGCTGACCGGGCTGCTGCGCCGTGCGGCGTACACCCGCCCTGACGGCGTGCTGCTGCTGCTCGATACCGGCGGCGTGCGGCTGCACGAAGCCAATGCGGGCCTGATTGCGATCTCCGAGATCATGCGCGCCACCCTGGACGCGCGTGCAGCGGGCGTGCCGGTGATCGCGCTGATCGGCAGCGGCAACGGCGCCTTCGGTGGCATGGGCATCGTTGCCCGCTGCTGCAACACGGTCATCATGTCCGAGGAAGGCCGGATGTCGCTGTCCGGACCGGAGGTGATCGAAACCGTTCGCGGCGTGGAAGAGTTCGACTCACGCGATCGCGCGCTGGTCTGGCGTGTGACCGGTGGCAAGCACCGGTACCTGATCGACCAGGCGCAGGTGCTGGTGCCCGATGCCCTTGAAGCATTCGCGCTGGCCGCACGCGACGCGCTGCACCCCGATGCGGGCAGCACTGACCCGGATGCTGCACTGGCCGCATTGCAGGAACGCCATGCGGCCTTGAAGGCGCGCGTGCGGGCCTGGGGCGATTGCCGCGATGGCCTGGAGATCTGGGCGCGGCTGGGCATTGCCCACCCCGAACGCCTGCCACTGCTCGACACCGATGAATTCCTCACCGCCACCGGCGACCGGAGCCTGCCATGAGCATGCCGTTGCAGACACTGCTCGATGCCCTGTTTCCGCATGGGCATGCCATTGCGGTGAGCGATTCGGTGCTGACCGGCAGCGCCACCACCGACAACGGCGATGTGACTGTGATCGGCACCGCCAACAAGCTCGAGGTGGGCGTGGACCACGCACTGGCACTGGCCGAAACGGTGCTGGCCAGCACCGCCGCGCATCCGCAGCAACCGATCGTGATGCTGGTCGACACCGCCGGCCAGCGCCTGGCACGCCGCGACGAACTGCTCGGCATCAACGGCTGTTTCGCGCACCTGGCGCAGACGCTGGATCTCGCGCGTCGACGTGGCGCGCGACTGGTCACGCTGGTCTACGGTGAATCCGTCAGTGGTGGCTTCCTCTCGTTCGGGCTGATGGCCGACCACATCCATGCCCTGCCGGATGCGCAGGTGCGGGTGATGGACCTGCGCGCGATGGCCCGGGTGACCAAGCAGCCGCTGGATAAACTGCAGGCGCTGAGCCAGACCTCACCGGTGTTCGCACCGGGCGTGGAGAACTACGTGGCGATGGGTGCGGTGGAATCGTTGTGGGAGGGTAATCTTGCCCAGCACCTTCTGCAGGCCCTGCGCACGCCCGCCCATGGCGACCGCCGCGCAGTGCGCGGAGCCGAACGTGGCGGGCGCATGCTTGCCGCACGCGTGGCTGAAGCCGTGAGCCAGGGCGATGCCTGAGCGGCTGCCCCGACATACGCTGGTCTGGCTGTCAGCGCACGCCGGCTGGCAGGCGGACATCGCCGCGCATGAGTCGCGCTTGGCCGACTGGTTTGCACAGGGCCGGCCGGCCATCGTCGCGCGGCGTGCCGCCGACGATGCCGATCCACGCCTGCGTCTCGGCGTGCCGCTGCCGCCCGCCGAGGACAAACTGCGCCTGGCCCTGCGCGTGCCAGCACACGATGTGCTGCGCACCACGCCGCCGCCGGCACTCCAGGCGGTGCTGAAAGGCGACGTTCCGCAGGACTGGCGGCGGCCCCTTGAAGTGCTGCAGAACATCGCTGAGGCGCGCGTATTCGGTGCCTTCGCGTGGCAGCACCTTACTGGCCTGCGCTATGTGCACGCGCGCTCGGACGTCGATCTGCTGTGGCCGATCGACACCACCGCGCAGGCCGATGCCCTGGCTGCACGGCTACAGGCATGGGAAGCCGAACACGACCGGCGGGTCGATGGCGAGCTGTGCCTGGGCGGCGACGCCGCCGTGAACTGGCGGGAGTACGCCGGACGCAGCCGCGAGGTACTGGTCAAGCGCCTCGATGGTGCCGCACTGGAACTCCGCGATGCGTTGTTCGCCTCCGCCGGGGTGAGCGCATGAACGCCGTCGTGCAATCGGCAGTCAGGCCGGCAGCTGCCGTGGACAGCGCGCGTCTGGGGCGCCTCGCCGTCGCCAGCCTGCATGCGGAGCTGGCGCTGGCACCCAAGCCCGGACTGGTCACGCCATTCGACAGCGGCAGCCATCACGACATGGACGCCGGCACGTTCCTGCGCAGCCTGTTCGCACTGCGCCACTACTTCACCGCCGTGGCCCGCCTCGGTGCAGCCGGGACGGACTTCGACGCCTTGCGCCGGTGTGGCATCGCCGCCGAGATCGCGATGCTGCGCGCGACCGCCGGCGTCAATACCCATCGTGGCGCGGTCTTCAGTCTCGGCCTGCTGGTGGCGGCCGCCGCGGCCTGTCGCTCCCGCCTGGGCCATGCCGCCACGGGCGAGCAGGTCTGCCAGGAAGTGTGCCGCTGGTCTGCCGAGCTCGCCGACGCACCTCTGGATGCGAACAGCCCTGGCCAGCGCGCGCGCGCACGGCACGGCGTGCAGGGTGTGCGCGAACAAGCGGCCACCGGCTATCCGCTGCTGCGCGGCGTGGCATTGCCTACTATGCGTCACGCGCTGGCCAGCGGCCTGCCACGCGAGGCCGCGATGTGCCAGACCCTGATGCAGCTGATCGCGTGCGTGGATGACCTCAACCTGCTGCACCGTGGCGGCGCCGACGGCCTGCGCTGGGCCCAGCGGCAGGCCCGCACCTTCCTGGAAGCGGGCGGCACCTTCGCGCCGGACTGGCGGACACATCTGCGTCGCATCGGTGATGGCTTCGTCGCGCGCCGGCTGAGCCCGGGCGGCAGCGCAGACCTGTTGGCCTGCAGCGGGTTCCTGCTGCTGCAGGAGCGCGCATGAGCCTGGCCCTGCTCTGCCCCGGCCAAGGCGCGCAGCATGCAGCGATGTTCGACCGCGTGCGCGATCTTCCGGCTGCGCGCCACACCCTTGATCGGGCCAGCACGGTGCTCGGCCGCGATGTGTTTTCCGCCGCGGCGGCCGACGACCGTTTCGACAATGCGCAGGCACAACCGCTGCTGTGCGCGGCCACTCTGGCTCAGTGGCAGGGGCTGCGCGACAACGTGCCAACGCCGACGCTGGCCGCCGGCTACAGCATCGGCGAGTTGGCCGCGCATGCCATCGCCGGTAGCTTCGATGCGGCCACCTGCCTTGCCCTGGCGGCGCAGCGCGCGCAGTTGATGGACGGCGCCAGCCCCGCCGATGCAGGCCTGCAGGCGGTACTTGGCCTGGAGCGCCATGTACTGCAGCCACTGTGCGATCTGCACGGTGCGTACGTGGCCATCGCCAATGGGCAGGACCATTTCATCGTGGGCGGCACGCACGCCGCATTGCAGCGGCTGGCCGGTGCCGCACGGGCGCAGGGTGCCGGCATCCGTCCGCTGCCGGTGCACGTGCCTGCACACACACCGTTGCTGGCGGCGGCGGTAGCACCGTTTGCTGCCGCACTCCATGCCTCGCCACTGCAGGCCCCACGCCTGCCGCTGCTGGCCGGCATCGATGCGCGACCGGTGCGGGATCGCGCAATGGCGGTCCACACGCTGTCGGCGCAGCTGGCGCAGACCATCGAATGGGCGCAGGTGATGCGCCAGGCCTTCGAGCGCGGCGCGCGGGTTTTCCTGCAGCTGGGCCCGGGCAACGCGCTGGCGCGCATGGTCGCACCGGCCTATCCGTGCTGCGAAGTGCGCGCGGTGGAAGAGTTCCAGAGCCTGGAAGGCGCCGCGGCGTGGGTCCGCAGTGCGCTGGAGCGGCTGCAGTAACGGGTTCGAGCAGTACGTATCACGCAACACGCAGTACGTCGCCTTACCCCGGGGATGGCGGGTCTCCATCCGCGCTGTACGTGAGTCACGTGTCTGGGAGGGCGCATGAGTCCACAAATCGCAACGATCATCGGCCTGGTGATCATGTTCATCGTCGCCACGGCGATGCCGATCAACATGGGCGCGGTCGCCTTCGCGTTGGCCTTCATCATCGGTGGGCTGTGGGTCGACATGGGCGGCAAGGAGGTCCTGGCCGGCTTTCCCGGCGATCTGTTCCTGACCCTGGTCGGCATCACCTACCTGTTCGCCATCGCGCAGAAGAACGGCACCATCGACCTGCTGGTGCACTGGGCTGTAAAAGCCGTGCGCGGCCATATCGTGGCCATCCCGTGGGTGATGTTCGTGATCACCGCGGTGCTGACCGCGTTCGGTGCGCTGGGCCCGGCGGCGGTCGCGATCATCGGCCCGGTCGCGCTGCGCTTTGCCAAGCAGTACAACATCAACCCACTGATGATGGGCCTGCTGGTCATCCACGGCGCACAGGCGGGCGGCTTCTCGCCGATCAGCGTGTACGGCAGCATCACCAATGGCGTAGTGCAGAAGGCCGGGCTGGAAGTGACCGAGATGGCGGTGTTCCTGACCAGCCTGGGCTTCAACTTCATGATGGCGACGATCTGCTTCTTCGCCTTCGGTGGCATCGCCCTGCTGCGTCGCGGCTCGATCACCGCGGCAGGAACGATCGGCAATGCCGAACTGGCGATGGCCGGTGGCCCGCAGGCGTCGTCGCGCCAGTTCGCGATCGAAGGCCATGGCGCGCTGGTCGCAGCAGGCGGCGGCACGCTCAGCAATGATCCGGCGGCACTGGATGCGGTGGGCCTGACCCGCGAACGGTTGTTCACCCTGATCGGCCTGCTCGGCCTGGGCGTGGCCGCGCTGATCTACAACCTCAACGTCGGCCTGGTCTCGATCACCGTCGCGGTGGCGCTGGCGCTGCTGTCGCCACAAAGCCAGAAGGGCGCGGTCGATGGCATCAGCTGGTCCACCGTGCTGCTGATCTGTGGCGTGGTGACCTACATCGGCGTGCTGGAACATGCCGGCGCGGTGGACTTCATCGGCAATGGCGTGTCCGACATCGGCATTCCGCTGCTCGGCGCGCTGCTGGTCTGCTACGTCGGCGGCATCGTCTCCGCATTCGCCTCGTCGGCCGCAGTGCTGGGCGCCACGATTCCGTTGGCGGTGCCGTTCCTGATGCAGGGTCACCTCAGCGCCGCCGGCGTGATCTGCGCGCTGGCGGTGTCGTCCACCATCGTCGATGTCAGCCCGTTCTCCACCAATGGCGCACTGGTGGTGGCCTCGGCAGCGAAGGAAGAGCGCGAAACCCTGTTCCGCCGCTTCCTGGTCTACAGCGGTCTTGTGGTGGCGCTTGGACCGCTGCTGGCCTGGCTGGTATTCGTGGTGCCCGGCTGGATGTAACCGCCCAGCGGTAGTGCCGGCCGCTGGCCGGCAATCCCATGAAGCCATCCAGCGATCACGGGTTGCCGGCCAGCGGTCGGCACTACCTGGCGGTACACTTCCTCCATGGCCATTGCCCCCGCCCCGCGATCACCGAAGAAGCGCGCGCCTCTGTATGAAGAGGTGGCCGACCACGTGCGCGAGCGCATCTACGACTACCGGCTGCCGCCGGGCGAGTGGATCGACGAGCCCGCGCTGTGCGAAGAACTGGGCATCAGCCGCACGCCGCTGCGCGAGGCGTTGAAGCTGCTGGCCGCCGAAGGCCTGGTACAGATCGACGCAGGTCGTGGCAGCCGGGTCACCCGGTTGACGCTGGAAGACCTCAACCAGCTGTTCCCGGTAATGGCCATGCTGGAAGGCCGTTGCGCACACGAGGCGGTCAGGCACATCGACGATGCCGGCGTGCAACAACTGGAGGCCCTGCATGCGGCGATGGAAGCGGCGGCGGCCGAGGGCAACATTGCCGAGTACTACCGCAACAACTACCTGATCCACGAAACCGTGCAGCATTACGCGGGCAATCCGTGGCTGATCCGCATCACCCACGACCTGCACCGCATCCTGAAGATGCATCGCGGCCGCCAGCTGCTGACCCCGGGCCGCACGGCGCAGTCGCTGGCCGAACACCGCGAGTTGATGGAGTGCTTCCGCCGCCGCGATGCGCAGGCTGCCGAACGCACCATGGAGCGCCATCTGCTCAGCCAGGGCCAGGCATTGGCCGCCTATGTCGCAGCGGGCGGGTTGTTGAACGTG
>NZ_JAOCGL010000052.1:0-29292 GCF_029842485.1 Stenotrophomonas sp. GD03777 | reverse complement strand
CCCACCCCGCCATCCCACGGAATGCAGGCCTTTGACCTTGACGTTGCCCTGGCCTCTGCGGGTGCAGGGCGCAGCCCTGCAAACAGCCCCATTCAGACAGGTAAGTGCAGGTCACAGGATAAGCAGACGCCTTGTTGCCTCCGCCAATCGGGTTCACATTCCTGTGCAGAAGACGGGCCGCTGCCCGTTGCCGAGACAACAGGAGCCCTGCATGTCCGCTGCCCCCACCACCGCCATTTCCCGTGATCCGGCCACCGGCCAGCAGATCGCCAGCCACCCCTTCGCTACCGACGCCGAACTGGAAGCCATCCTCGATCGCGGCCAGGTCGGCTTTGCGGCCTGGAGCGTCAAGAGCCTCGAACAGCGCGCAGACGTACTGCGTGCAATGGCCGCCGTACTGCGGCGTGACCGTGAGAAGCTGGCCGCGCTGGCTACCGCCGAGATGGGCAAGGTGCAGGCCGAATCGCTGGCCGAGATCGAGAAGTGCGCCGTGCTGTGCGACTGGTACGCCGACCACGGTGCGCAGTTCCTGCGCGACGAGCCGACCCAGGTGCCCGACGACAAGGCCTATGTGGCCTACCTGCCGCTGGGCGTGGTGCTGGGCATCATGCCGTGGAACTTCCCGTACTGGCAGGTGATGCGTGCGGCGGTGCCGATCCTGATGGGCGGCAACGGCTTCCTGCTGAAGCCGGCCGAGAACATCGTCGGTACCGCGCAGCTGCTCGACGCGGCCTGGCGCGATGCCGGGCTGCCGGAAGGCACCTTCATCGCCGCCAACATCAGCCGCGAGGGCACCAGCCGCGCGATCGCCGATGATCGCATCGCCGCAGTGACCCTGACCGGCAGCGTGGCCGCAGGCCGCAGCATCGCCGCCCAGGCCGGGCAGGCGCTGAAGAAGGTGGTGCTGGAGCTGGGGGGCTCGGATCCGTTCATCGTGCTGGCCGACGCCGATCTGGACGCCGCCGTTGATGCGGCGGTGGCCTCGCGCTTCCAGAACACCGGGCAGGTCTGCATCGCCGGAAAGCGCATCATCGTCGAAGACGCGGTCTACGATCGTTTCGTGGCGCAGTTCTGCCAGAAGGTGCAGGCACTGACCATCGGCGATGGCCGCGACCCGGCCAACCGCATCGGCCCGATGGCGCGCCAGGACCTGCTGGAGCAGCTCGATGCGCAGGTACGGGCTTCGGTGGAGGCCGGTGCGCGGCTGCTGGTTGGCGGCCACCCGCTGGATCGCCCTGGAGCCTTCTATGCACCCACCGTGCTGGCCGACGTAGAGCCTGGCATGCAGGCCTTCGATACCGAGACCTTCGGGCCGGTGGCCTCGATCAGTCGCGCCCGCGACGCCGACCATGCGGTGGAACTGGCCAACCAGAGCGAATTCGGCCTGAGCGGCAACCTGTGGACCGGCGACCGCGCACGGGCCATGCAGCTGGCGCGCCGGCTGCAGACCGGCGGCGTGTTCGTCAACGGCTTCTCCGCTTCAGACCCGCGCGTGCCGATCGGCGGCGTGAAAAAGAGTGGCTTCGGTCGTGAGCTCTCGCACTTCGGCATCCGCGAATTCGTCAACGCGCAGACGGTGTGGTTCGACAAGCGTTGACGCGCGGCTCTCATCCTTCCTGCAACGATCCACCACCAGTCCAGCGAAAAGGACGGCATTCCAATGACCAAGGGTTCAGACCTGCTCGTCGCCGCGCTTGAGAACGAAGGCGTCGAGCGCATTTTCGGTATTCCCGGCGAAGAGAACCTCGACGTGGTCGAGTCGCTTCGTCATTCCAGCATCGAGCTGGTCATCACCCGCCACGAACAGGCAGCGGTGTTCATGGCTGCAACCTATGGCCGCCTGACCGGCAAGCCCGGCGTGTGCCTGGCCACGCTCGGCCCCGGCGCGCTCAACTTCACCACCGGCGCCGCCTATGCGCTGCTGGGTGCGTGGCCGGTGATCATGATCACCGGCCAGAAGGGCATCGTCGCCAGCAAGCAGGCGCGCTTCCAGATTGTCGACATCGTCGGCACGATGAAGCCGCTGACCAAGCAGGCGCGGCAGATCGTCTCGGCGCGCACGATCCCGACCATCGTCCGCGAGGCGTTCCGTGTCGCTCAGGAGGAGCGCCCGGGCCCGGTGCTGCTGGAGCTGCCCGAAGACATCGCGGCCGATGAGGTCGAGGGCGTGGCGCTGATTCCGCCGCATGCGGTGGACCGTCCCATTGCCAGCCCGGAGGCGCTGGATCGGGCGGCTGAGATCATCCGCAATGCCAAGCGGCCGTTGTTGATGATCGCATCGGCGGCGTCGCGACCGCAGTCCAGTGAAGCGCTGTCGGCCTTTGTGTTGCGCGCCGGCATCCCGTTCTTCACCACGCAGATGGGCAAGGGCGCGGTGGCCGGAGGTTCGGGCCTGTACATGGGCACCGCCGCGCTGACCGAGCGTGACTACGTGCACATGGCGATCGACCAGGCTGACGTGATCGTGACCATCGGCCACGAGGTGACCGAAAAGCCGCCGTTCGTGATGCGCCCGGGTGGCCCGACCGTGATCCATATCGGCTACTCGCAGGCGGCGGTGGAACAGGTGTACTTCCCGCAGGTGGAGGTGATCGGCGACATCGGCCGTTCGCTCACCCAACTGGCCGACCGCATCGAAGGCGCGGTGCCGAACGCCTATGCTTTGCTGCCGCTGCGCGCGACCATCCTCGAGCATCTGGCCGACCGCGCCGAAGAGGCCGGGTTCACACCGCAGCGGCTGGTGCACGACGTGCGCCAGGTGATGCCGCCGGACGGCATCGTGGCGCTGGACAACGGCATGTACAAGATCTGGTTCGCCCGCAACTACCGTACCCAGGTCGCCAACACATTGCTGCTGGACAACGCGCTGGCGACCATGGGCGCGGGCCTGCCATCGGCGATCATGGCCTCGATCCTGTATCCACAGCGGCGGGTGCTGGCGGTGTGTGGTGATGGTGGTTTCATGATGAACAGCCAGGAGCTGGAGACAGCGCGCCGGCTGGGGCTCAACCTGGTGGTGCTGATCCTCAATGACGGCGCCTACGGCATGATCCGCTGGAAGCAGGCGGTGGATGGCTTCACCGACTACGGCATGACCTTCAGCAACCCCGACTTCGTGAAGTACGCCGAGGCCTATGGCTGCAAGGGGCATGAGGTGACCGCCATCGAGCAGTTCATCCCGACCCTGCAGGCGGCCTTCAACGAGGGCGGGGTGCACCTGGTGTCGGTACCGATCGATTACTCGGAAAACCAGCGGGTGCTGGTGGACGAGCTGCGCCAGGCGTTCCCCGGGAACAGGTAGATATCCAGGGGCCAGGTAGGGTCCCGGATGGGGTCAGATCCCTTTGCTGCGCAAAGGGATCTGACCCCTCTCCCGGCTTGGGCAGGGCGGTTTTGGTATGCTGGGCAACCGGCTGTGCCGGGCGCAGCATCCCCCCTCACTACACGATTCCCGCAGATCCATGAGCGAAGCTACCGATACCCCCCCCGTCGACGAGAACAAGTTGATCGCCGAGCGCCGTGAGAAACTCAAAGCGCTGCGTGGGCAGGGCATCGCGTACCCGAACGATTTCCGTCGTGAGGACTTCGCCGGCCGCCTGCAGGACGAATTCGCCGATGCCGAACAGTGGACCGCCGAGGCGCTGGAAGGCAACGGCCGCCAGGTGAAGATGGCCGGCCGCCTGATGGCCAAGCGCATCATGGGCAAGGCGAGCTTCGCGCAGATCCAGGACGAGTCCGGCCGCATCCAGCTGTTCCTGCAGGGGGCCGTGCTGGGCGATGCCTACACCGCGTTCAAGGGCTGGGACGTGGGCGACATCATCGCCGTAGAAGGTGGCCTGACCCGCACCAAGACCGGCGAGCTGTCGGTCAAGGCCGAGTCGATCCGCCTGCTGACCAAGTCGCTGCGTCCGTTGCCGGACAAGTGGCATGGCCTGGCCGACGTCGAGCAGCGTTACCGCCAGCGTTACGTCGACCTGATCGTCACCCCGGAGTCGCGCGCGGTCTTCATCAAGCGCTCGAAGATCATCCGCGCCATGCGTGCGTGGCTGGACAACCGCGACTTCCTGGAAGTCGAGACGCCGATGATGCATTACATCCCCGGCGGCGCGGCGGCCAAGCCGTTCACCACCCACCACAACGCGCTGGACCTGGACCTGTACCTGCGCGTGGCGCCGGAGCTGTACCTCAAGCGCCTGACGGTGGGCGGCCTGGAGCGCGTGTACGAGATCAACCGCAACTTCCGCAACGAAGGCGTCAGCACCCGCCACAATCCAGAATTCACCATGATGGAGCTGTACGAGGCCTATGCCACGTACAACGAGATCATGGACCTGACCGAAGGCGTGATCCGTGACGTGGCCAGGACAGTCAACGGCAGCACCGAGGTCGAGTGGGACGGGGCGAAGATCGACCTGGGCCCGGCGTTCCGCCGCTGGCGCATGGACGAAGCCGTGCGCCACCACAACCCGGAAATCTCGGTTGCCGACTGCACCGACCGTGACGCGCTACTGCGCCATTGCGAGCGCTTGAACATCCGCGTCAAGCCGTCCTACGGCTGGGGCAAGCTGCTGCTTGAGATCTTCGAGGCCACCGTCGAGCACACCCTGATCCAGCCGACCTTCATCACCGACCATCCGGTGGAAGTCTCGCCGCTGGCCCGTGCCAACGACAATGATCCGGGCTACACCGACCGCTTCGAGCTGTTCGTCAACGGCAAGGAGCTGGCCAATGGCTTCTCCGAGTTGAACGACCCGGAAGACCAGGCCCAGCGCTTCCAGGCCCAGGTGGCCGCGAAGGAAGGTGGCGACGACGAGGCCATGCACTACGACGCCGACTACATCCGTGCGCTGGAGTACGGCATGGCCCCGACCGGCGGCCTGGGTATCGGCGTCGATCGTCTGGTGATGCTGCTGACCGGCAGCAGCTCGATCCGCGATGTGCTGCTGTTCCCGTACATGCGTCCGGAGCAGTAAGTCACCTTTTTGACTCCCGATTGTGCGCGCCGTCCCGAAACGAGACGGCGCGATTGACGCGTCCCGCACTCGGCGTATCGTAATTGCACTACCTTGACGCCTGCTATGGCTTGATCGGCGTTAGGGGAGGGCACGGTGTGGGGAGTCCGCTTCACATTGTGATGACGATCATGAATCGGGATGCACGACACGGGAGTCAGGCCGATGCAGGGTGCGAGCGTTCGCAGCGGCAGAGTATCCTCGCCTGCTGATGATCCAGCGTGGTCGAAAAACCAGGCAGAGTACGCGTTGAATATCGTCATCGTTGATGACCAGACTTCCGCCCGGACGATGCTGCGTCACGTCATCGAAGACATCGCGCCGGAACTGAGCGTGTATGACTTCGGCGATCCGCTGACCGCATTGGCCTGGTGTGAAGCCCATCCGGTCGACCTGCTGCTGCTCGATTACCGCATGCCGGAGATGGACGGGCTGGAATTCGCTCGCCGTTTCCGTCGGCTGCCCAAGCACCGCGACATTCCGGTGATCCTGATCACCGTGGTCGGTGACGAGCCGATCCGCCAGGCGGCACTGGAAGCCGGCGTCATCGACTTCCTGGTCAAGCCGATCCGCCCGCGCGAACTGCGTGCGCGCTGCTACAACCTGCTGCAGCTGCGCCAACAGACCGAGAACGTGAAGCAACGGGCGCTGTCGCTGGAGCAGCGCCTGCTGGCCAGCATGCATGAGGTCGAAGAGCGGGAGCGCGAAACGCTGTCGCGGCTGGCGCGGGCGATCGAGTTCCGTGATGCAGGCACCAGTGCCTATCTGGAGCGCATGGCGCGCGTGGCCGGCCTGATCGCCGACCAGCTCGGGCTGCCCGAGGAGGACGTGCGCCTGATCGAAATGGCTGCGCCGCTGCATGACATGGGCAAGATTGCCATTCCCGATGCGGTGCTGCTCAAGCAGGGCAAGCTCAACGAGGAGGAGCTGGCGATCATGCGCCGGCACCCGCGGATTGGCCATGAACTGCTGAGCGGCAGCCAGAATCGTTTCATCCAGGTTGGCGCCTTGATCGCACTGCGTCATCATGAGCGCTACGATGGCAGCGGCTATCCCGATGGGCTGGTCGGCGATGCGATTCCGCTGGAAGCGCGCATCGTGGCTGTCGCCGATGTCTTCGACGCCCTGATTTCGCCCCGTCCGTACAAGGAAGCATGGACCATGGAAGCCACCCTGGCTTATCTCTACGCCCAGCGTGGCCGGCTGTTCGATCCCCGATGTGTGGACGCGCTGCTGCGCGGCCGCGAACAGCTGGACCAGATCTGCGCCGAGCATTCGATGGCGTCCGCGCGCCCGGGGCTGGGCGCGTGAAACGGCTGTTGTCGCAGCTGCGGCTGCGCCTGTCCCAGCGCCAGGACAGCGAACACGGCCAGCAGATCGTCCGTATTGTCCTGATCAGCCTGATCCTGGCCTACGTGCTGTTGCAGGCGCCGCGCCACGATCTGCCGCACACGCAGTACGTGGGCGTGCTGGCGATCGTCTTGACCGGCCTGAGCCTGTCGCTGCTGCTGTTCGGCTGGCTGCTGTGGCGGCCGGCGCGTTCCGATCCCCGCCGCGTGCTGGGCATGCTCGCCGACTATGGCCTGATCGCTGCCGGCATGGTGCAGATGGGGGAGCCGCTGGCCTGGGTCTACATCGTGGTGATGTGGGTGACAGTCGGCAACGGCATGCGCTTCGGCAACCACTACCTGTACGTGGCGGTGGCGATGGCGATGGTGAGCTTCGGTTGCACGGTGCTGCTGACGCCTTACTGGCAACAGAATTTCCGTCTGGCCATCGGCCTCTGGCTCGGCCTGGCGGCGGTGCCGCTGTACTTCTCGACGCTGCTGCGGCAGCTGACCGAAGCGATGGCCGAGGCGCGCCGTGCCAGCGAGGCCAAGAGCCGTTTCCTGGCCAACATGAGCCACGAGTTCCGCACGCCGTTGAACGGCCTCAACGGCATGACCGAAGTACTGGCGACCACGCGCCTGGACGATGAGCAGCGCGAGTGCCTCAACACCATCCAGGCGTCTTCGCGCAGCCTGCTGGCGCTGGTGGAGGAAGTGCTGGACATCTCGGCCATCGAGGCCGGCAAGCTGCGCGTGGTGGCCGAAGACTTCGCCGTGGCCGACGTGATCCAGGCGATCGGGCTGATCCTGTTGCCGCAGGCCAAGGCCAAGCGCCTGGATTACCGGGTGAAGGTCGCCGATGGTGTGCCGCCCCGCGTGCGCGGAGACGTCGGGCACCTGCGGCAGATCCTGCTGAACCTGGCCGGCAACGCGGTCAAGTTCACCGATCACGGCCGGGTCGAAATCCGTGTCAGCGTGGTGCAGGCCGATACCAGTGGCGCGGTGCGGCTGCGCTTCGACATCCTCGACACCGGCATCGGTGTAGCGCCGGCCATGCGTGCGCGGCTGTTCGATGCCTTCGAGCAGGCTGACGTCAGCATGGCGCGTCGCCACGAGGGCACCGGGCTGGGCACGACCATCGCCAAGGGCCTGGTCGAAGCAATGGACGGCGATATCGGTTATCTGGAAAACCCGCCGCGCGGCAGCCATTTCTGGGTCGAGCTGCCGTTCGCGCCGCCGCAACCGCAGGTGCCGGGTGCGGTGCCGAGCCTGACCGGCGACGACGACGCGGGGCCGGGTGGCAACGTGATCGCATTTGCCGACCCGTTCCTGCGCCATCGCGCCCGCGTGCGCAGCATGCAGATCCTGGTGGCCGACGACCACGAGGCCAACCGCATGGTCCTGCAGCGCCTGCTGCAGAAGGCCGGGCATCGCGTGCTGTGCGTGGACGGCGGTGAGGCAGTGCTGGATGCGCTGGCCGACAGTGAATTCGATGCGGTCATCGTCGACCTGCACATGCCGGGCATGAGTGGGCTGGACATGCTGAAGGAGTTGCGGGTGATGCAGGCCGGCGGCGGTCCGCGCACGCCGGTGCTGGTGCTCAGTGCCGATGTCACGCCCGAGGCGATCCAGCGCTGCACCCAGGCTGGGGCGCATGCTTTCCTGGCCAAGCCCGTGGTGGCGGTGCGCCTGCTCGATACCCTGGCCGAGATCGCCAGCAACGCCCAGCTGAAGACCATGGCCGCACCGGTGGTGCGACCGATGGCGCTGCAGGATGGGGTGCTCGACAGCAGCGTGCTGGACGAGCTGGCCTCGCTGGGGATGGGCGAGGGCTTCGAACGTGAGTTCATCCGCCAGTGCCTGGAGGACGTGGCGGGCTGCATGGGCAAGGCCGAGCAGGCCGGTGAGGCCACGCAGTGGGATGTGTTCCGCGAACAATCCCACGCGATCAAGGGCGTGGCCAGCAACCTTGGCCTGATGCGCGCGTCCAACCGTGCCGGCGAGCTGATGCGGATGGCCGACTGGCAGCTGAAGACCGAATGGCGCCAGCGCCTGGGCATCCTGCAGGAGGCGATCAAGGAAGGCCGGCGCGCGCTGGAGGCACGGGCCGAACGCCGGCTGCGCGGCGCTGCCGACGATGGCGAGGCGCGTTGAACCACGGCAGGGTGCATAAAAAAAGCCCGGTGGCCAACCGGGCTTGAACCCATCCTGGGGGAGGGATGAATCAGGCCGCGTCGAGGCTGGCGCGACGGGTCTGGGCCTTGATCAGGCGGTCCATGGTGCGCAGCGAACGGTCGCCGAGGGCCAGGGCGGAATCGACCCAAACCTTGGTGATCTCCAGCAGTTCGTCGTAGCTGACCGGCTGGGCGATGGCGCGTGCGGCGTTCATCGCCAGATAGGACTGCGGTGTGCGCTGCTGCTGGCGGATCAGTTCTTCCACCGCCGCCCGGCCTTCGCCCTTCTTCACTAGCACGTCGACCACGCCCATCGCGTGCATCTCCTCGGCGCTGTAGACCCGGCCGTCGAGGATGATCTTCTCGGCGAGGTGGGGGGACACGCGCCGGCACAGGAAGGAGTACGCACCCATGCCCGGGAACAGGCCGAACAGCACCTCCGGCAGGCCCAGTCCGCTGCCTTCCTCGGCGACGATGGTGTGGCAGGCCAGGGCCATTTCCAGCCCGCCGCCGAGGGCGTCACCCTGGATCAGCGCGATCGAACGGACGTCGCCGCCGAACCCGGTGTGCAGGTGGTGCACGCCCTCCACGCAGCGCTGGGCATAGTTCAGCAGGAGGTCGCGGTTGCCTTCGCGGATCAGGCGTGTGAACAGGTCCAGGTCGCCGCCCAGATTGTAGGCGACGGCATCGGAGGCCAGCACGAAATGCCGCAATGTTCCGCTGTGGCGTTCGGCAGGGCTGCGGGTGATGGCCGCCATGTAGCTCCACATCTCGTCGAGCATGTCCTTGCGGCAGCAGGGGCGGATCCCGGTGGCGGCATCGGCGTGCATGAACAGCCAGTGGGCAGCGCCGCCGGCGCTGTCTTCGGTGCGGATGGTGGCGAACGGTGAGCCGCTTGAAGGCAGCTTTTCGATGGTACTCATGGAAGGGTCCTCGGCATGCGGCCCGCAGTGTCAGGTGGGTGGCCGGCGGGCCGAACGGTCCACACACGCGGCGATGCTACACCGCCCCAGGGGCGTCGCATGCGAAAGGGCCCGGGACGTTTCCGCCCCGGGCCCTGCATCGTTCAAATTGCCGCAAACCCTTACTGGGCGGGCGTATCGCGGAGTTCGCGGCGGAGGATCTTGCCGACATTGGTCTTCGGCAGCTCCTTTCGGAATTCAACGATTTTGGGGTGCTTGTAGCCGGTCAGGTTGGCCCGGGCATGCTCCTTGACCATTTCGGCGGTCAGGTTCGGGTCCTTCTTCACGATGACCACCTTGACCACTTCCCCGGACTTTTCGTCCGGCACGCCGACCGCGGCCACTTCCAGCACGCCCGGCATCATCGCGATCACGTCCTCGACTTCATTCGGGTACACGTTGAAGCCGGACACCAGGATCATGTCCTTCTTGCGGTCGACGATGTAGAAGAAGCCGTGTTCGTCCATCTTCGCCATGTCGCCGGTATGCAGCCAGCCGTCGGCATCGATCGCCTTGGCGGTTTCCTCCGGGCGCTGCCAGTAGCCCTTCATCACCTGCGGGCCCTTGATGCAGAGCTCGCCGACCTCGCCCAGCGGCAGGATGGCGCTGTTGTCGTCCTTGATGCAGGCATCGGTGGACGGGATCGGCAAGCCGATCGAGCCGTTGTATTCGGTCAGGGTGAGCGGGTTGATGCAGGCCGCCGGCGAGGTCTCGGTCAGGCCATACGCCTCGACCAGGGTCACCCCGGTGACCTTCTTCCAACGCTCGGCCACGGCGCGTTGCACCGCCATGCCGCCGCCCAGGGTGACCTTCAGCGAGGAAAAGTCGACCGTGTCGAAGCCGGGGGTGTTGAGCAGGCCATTGAACAGCGTGTTGACGCCGGTGATGGCGGTGAAGCGCACCGACTTGAGCTCCTTGACGAAGCCCTTCATGTCACGCGGATTGGTGATCAGGTGGTTGCAGCCACCGAACTTCATGAAGACCAGCCCGTTCGCGGTCAGTGCGAAGATGTGGTACAGCGGCAGGGCGGTGATGATCCACTCCTTGCCCATCTCGATGCCCGACGCACTGATCCAGGCCGAGGCCTGCTGCATGTTGGCGATCAGGTTGCGGTTGGTCAGCATCGCGCCCTTGGCCACGCCGGTGGTGCCGCCGGTGTACTGCAGGAACGCAATGTCGTCGTGGTCGATCTCGACCTGGGGCAGGCTGTGGCGGCTGCCGATCTTCAGCGCCTGGCGGAAGCGCACCGCGCCCTTGAGATGGTAGTTGGGCACCATCTTCTTGATGTACTTCAGCACGAAGTTGACGATCACGCCCTTGGCGCCAAGCAGGTCGCCCAGGCCGGTGGTGATCACGTGCTTGACCGGCGTATCGGCGATGACCTGCTCGACGGTGTCGCCGAAGTTGTCGACCACCACCAGTGCGGTCACGCCGGCATCGATCAGCTGGTGCTTGAGCTCGCGCGCGGTGTACAACGGATTGACATTGACCACGGTCAGGCCGGCGCGCAGCACGCCGAAGGTGGCCACCGGGTACTGCAGGCAGTTGGGCATCATCAGGGCGACGCGGTCACCCTTCTTGAGCTTGAGCTCTCCCAGCAGGTAGGCCGCGAACTGATTGACCAGCGCGTCGGTCTCGCCATAGGTGAGGACCTTGCCGAAGCTGGAGTAGGCGGGACGGTCGCGGAATTTCGCGACGGAAGCGTCGAAGACCGAAGCTACCGAATGGAACTCGTTGACGTCGATCTCGGCGGGAACGCCTTTCGGATAGCTCTGCAGCCAGGGACGATCCAGACTCATATTCCCCCTCCAGGAATCGTGATGTATTAGGTTCCGGCCCTGAGCGTATCGACAATGGCCGGTCATTGCAGCATACCCCGCCGTAGGGAAAACGCGAAGAGGCCCCGAAGGGCCTCTTTGCTGGGTAGTGCCGGCCGCTGGCCGGCATCTGTGCTCGATCGGGATTCCGGTTGGTGCCGGCCAGCGGCCGGCACTACCGTGGCGCCAACCGGGCCGCTTGCGTCAGCCCTGCTTGCGCACCGGTGCGCCGTTGGCCTTGTAGTACGGCGCAGTGCTGCGGGCCAGCGGGGTGCGGCCGCGGATCACGTCGGCCAGCTTCTCGGCCATCATGATGGTCGGCGCGTTGAGGTTGCCGGTCACCACCTGCGGCATGATCGAGGCATCGACGATGCGCAGGCCTTCCAGGCCGTGCACGCGACCCTGGCCATCGACCACCGCCATCGGGTCATCAGCATGGCCCATCTTGTTCGAGCACGACGGGTGGTAGGCGGTTTCGGCATGCTCGCGCACGAATGCATCGATCTGCGCGTCGGTCTGCAGTGCACTGCCCGGCGAGATCTCGCGGCCGCTGTACGGGGCCAGCGCCGGCTGCGCGAAGATCTCGCGGGTGATGCGGATCGCCGCGCGGAATTCGCGCCAGTCCTGCTCGTGCGACATGTAGTTGAACAGGATGCTCGGATGTTCGCGCGGGTCCTTCGAGCGCACATGGATGCGGCCACGGCTGGGCGAGCGCATCGAGCCGACGTGCATCTGGAAGCTGTGCGCCTTGATCGGGTTGGAGCCGTTGTAGTTGATCGCCACCGGCAGGAAGTGGTACTGCAGGTTCGGCCAGTCGAACTCGGCGTCGCTGCGGATGAAGCCACCGGCCTCGAACTGGTTGCTGGCGCCGATGCCGGTGCCCAGGAACAGCCACTCGGCACCGATCGCCGGCTGGTTGTACAGCTTCAGCGCCGGCGCCAGCGACACCGGCTTCTTGCATTCGTACTGCAGGTACATCTCAAGGTGATCCTGCAGGTTGGCGCCGACGCCGGGCAGGTGGTGCACCAGGTCGATGTCCAGGCTGCGCAGCAGGTCGGCCGGGCCGACACCCGAGCGCTGCAGGATCTGCGGCGAGGCGATGGCGCCGCCGCACAGCAGCACTTCGCGGCGGGCGGTGGCGCGCTGCGGCTGGTCGTTGTGCAGCCACTGCACGCCCACCGCGCGCTTGCCCGAGAACAGGATGCGGTCGGTCAGCGCGTGGGTGACGATGGTCAGGTTCGGGCGTGGCTTGGCCAGGTCCAGGTAGCCGCGGGCGGTGCTGGAACGACGGCCGTTCGGGGTCACCGTGCGGTCCATCGGGCCGAAGCCTTCCTGCTGATAGCCGTTGAGGTCGTCGGTGCGCGGGTAGCCGGCCTGCACGCCGGCTTCGACCATCGCAGCGAACAGTTCGTTGTTGCCGGCCTTCGGCGTGGTCACCCGCAGCGGGCCATCACCACCGTGGTAGTCGTTGGGGCCGATGTCGCGGGTTTCGGCCTTGCGGAAGTAGGGCAGGCAGTCCAGATAGGTCCAGTCTTCCAGGCCCGGCATGCTGGCCCAGTTGTCGTAGTCCATCGCGTTGCCGCGGATGTAGCACATGCCGTTGATCAGCGACGAGCCACCCAGGCCCTTGCCGCGGCCGCAGTCCATGCGGCGGTTGTTCATGAAGGGCTCCGGATCGGTCTTGTACGCCCAGTTGTAGCGCTTGCCCTGCAGCGGGAAGGCCAGTGCAGCCGGCATCTGGGTACGGAAGTCGAGCCGGTAGTCCGGGCCACCGGCTTCCAGCAGCAGCACGCTGACATCGGCATCTTCGGTGAGGCGGGTGGCCAGCACGTTGCCGGCTGAACCGGCGCCGATGATGATGTAGTCGTACTCGTTATGGGTGCTCATGGGTGTCTCCTGCAGGCCGGGGCGCGCTGCATGCAGGCGTCCCGGCGGAATGTCGGATCGGCGCGGTGGCCGGACGATGGGGCGTGCTCGGGGCGCGCCGGTCAGAACACGCTGGCGTAGTCGCCCAGCTCGACCTGCACCGACTTGATACGGGTGTAGTGGCCGAGGGTGGAGATACCGTTCTCGCGGCCGACGCCGGATTCCTTGTAGCCACCGACCGGCATTTCGGCCGGCGATTCACCCCAGGTGTTGATCCAGCAGATGCCGGCTTCCAGGCGATGGATGATGCGGTGGGCGCGGCTGATGTCCTTGCTGACCACGCCGGCAGCGAGGCCGAAGGTAGTGTCGTTGGCACGACGCACCACTTCGTCTTCGTCGTCATAGGCGAGGATGCTCATCACCGGCCCGAAGATCTCTTCCTTGACGATGGTCATGTCATCGCGGCAGTCGGAGAACACGGTCGGCAGCACGTAGGCGCCCTGGGCCAGCGCACCTTCGGTGACACGGCCGCCACCCGTCAGCAGGCGGGCACCTTCGGCCTTGCCGCTCTCGATGTAGCGCAGCACGTTTTCCATGTGCGGGAAGCTGGTCAACGGGCCGAAGTTGGTGTCGGCGGCCATCGGGTCGCCGATGCGGATGCGCTTGACGCGCTCGACGACGGCCACCTCGAATGCGGCCAGCATGCTGCGCGGCACGAACACGCGGGTGCCGTTGGTGCAGACCTGGCCGGAGCTGAAGAAGTTGGCCATCACCGCAATGTCGGCGGCGCGGTCCAGATCGGCGTCATCGCAGATCACCAGCGGTGACTTGCCGCCCAGCTCCATGGTCACTTCCTTCAGCGACGAGGACGCCGCGCTGGCCATGACCTTCTTGCCGGTGGCGACGCCACCGGTGAAGGAGATCTTCTCGATCACCGGGTGCTCGGTCAGCCACTGGCCGATCTCGCGGCCCGGGCCCTGCACGACGTTGAATACGCCGGCCGGCACGCCGGCTTCGGTGTAGATTTCGGCCAGCCGGATCGCGGTCAGCGGCGTCACTTCCGACGGCTTGAACACCATCGCGTTGCCGGCAGCCAGCGCCGGCGCCGACTTCCACATGGCGATCTGGATCGGGTAGTTCCATGCGCCGATGCCGGCGACCACGCCCAGCGGCTCGCGACGGGTGTAGAAGAAGCTCGATTCGCGCAGCGGCAGCTGGATGCCTTCGATGGCGGTGGCCAGGCCGGCGTAGTACTCGACCACGTCGGCACCGGTGACGATGTCCACGGTGGTGGTCTCGGCCAGCGCCTTGCCTGTGTCCAGGGTTTCCAGGTGGGCCAGTTCGTCGTTGCGCTCGCGCAGGAGCTCGACGGCGCGGCGCAGGATGCGCGAGCGCTCCATGGCGGTCATCGCGGCCCACACCTTCTGGCCTTCGGCTGCGCTCTGCACGGCACGTTCGACGTCGGCCTGGCTGGCGACCTGCACCTCGGCGATCACCTCGCCGGTGGCCGGGTTGACGGTCTTGAAGGTCTTGCCGCTGGTGGCATCGACGCGCTGGCCGTGGATGTAGAGCTGTTGGACGGGCAGGGTGGTCATGGGGCGTACTCCTTGGAAGGGGGCGGGCGCTGAAGCGCTTATAGCGCGGCAGCCTGCAACTGGAAGTCGATGTAGCCGTAAGCGATGCGCCGGGACTTCTCGGCGTTGAACTGGCCGCCGACCAGGCTGCCGCGCAGCCACAGGCCATCGATCATCGCGGCCAGGCCGCGGGCGGCCAGGCGGGCCTGCGGGTGGGGCAGCAGGCGGTTGAACTGGTGGCACAGGTTGGAGAACAGGCGCTGGTCGTTGGCGCGCTGCAGCCGGGCCAGTTCCGGCTGGTGCATGCTGGCGGCCCAGAAGGTGAGCCAGACGCGCATCGCGGTGCCGTTGATCTGGCTGTCGTCGAAGTTGCCATCGACGATGGCGCGCAGCTGCTCGCGCGGGTTGTCGCTGGCGTCTGCGCGATAGCGGGCGACGGCGTCCTTCAGTTCGCGCAGGATCTGCCGCATTGCAGCATTGAGCAGGCCGTCCTTGTCGCCGAAGTAGTGGGCGACGATGCCGCTGGACAACCCCGCCTTCTTCGCGATGGTGGCGACGGTGGCATCGGCCATGCCGATCTCGTCGATGGTCTGGAAAGTGGCCCGGATCAGCTGTTCGCGCCGTACCGGTTCCACGCCTTTCTTCGGCATTGTCTCTCCACGGTTTGCGACCCGAAGGATCGGGCTGCCCGCCATTATGCTTTTTATTGATTGAACGTTCAATCAATAAACCATAGGATGCGCTCGCGCCCCACGCCATGGGCCCGGTTTACCGGTCCGGCCCCGCCCATGTGCTCCCTCGGACTTGATGAGACGACCCCATGTCTTCCCTGGCTCATCCCAAGCGTTCGCCCCTGCGCTTGAACCGTTTTGTCTTCCTCAGCTCCTCAGTGTCGATCGGCATCCTCGGGCTGCTCACCGTGCTCTATCCCGAGGGCAGCGAGCACTGGCTGCAATGGGCGCAGGCCGAGGTCTCGGCCGCGTTCGGCTGGTGGTACATGCTGCTGATCGTGCTGTGCCTGGGCTTCGTGCTGTGGCTGGCGTTCTCGCCGTACGGCCGCATCCGCCTGGGCCACAACGAAGAGTCACCGGCCTTTGGCTATGTTGCCTGGGTCTCGATGCTGTTCTCGGCCGGCATCGGCATCGCGCTGCTGTACTACGGCGCCTATGAGCCGCTGGACCATTTCCTGCACCCGCCCGGGCAGCCCGGCGGCACCGTGGCCGCCGGCCGCGAGGCGATGGTGCTGACCTTCCTGCACTGGGGCCTGCATGGCTGGGCGCTGTATGCGCTGGTCGGCGTGGCACTGGGCTATTTCGCCTATCGCCGGGACCTGCCGCTGGCGCTGCGCTCTGCGTTGTACCCGGTCTTCGGTGAGCGAATTCATGGCCGCATCGGCGACATGGTCGATGGCTTCGGCATTCTGGCCACGCTGATCTCGATGGTGACCAACCTCGGCATCGGCGCCCTGGTGGTGCAGTCCGGCCTGGTCTACCTGTTCCACATCCCGGATACGCCGCAGGTGCTGGTGGTGATCGTGCTGGTGATGATGGTCGTGGCCACCATCGGCGTGGTCGCTGGCGTGGAAAAGGGCATTGCCTGGCTGTCCAACCTCAACGTGCGCCTGCTGTGTGGCCTGCTGCTGTTCGTGCTGGTCACCGGCCCGACCCTGCACCTGTTCGATGGCCTGATCCAGAACACCGGCGATTACCTCGGCGCGTTCGTGCGCAAGAGCTTCGACATGTACCTCAACGACCCCAAGGGCCGTGAGTGGATGGGTTCGTGGACGCTGTTCTACTGGGCGTGGTGGATCGCCTGGGCGCCGTTCGTCGGCCTTTTCGTGGCGCGCATCTCGCGCGGCCGCACCATCCGCGAAGTGATCTTGGGCGTGTTGCTGATCCCGCTCGGCTTCACCCTGGCCTGGCTGTCGATCTTCGGCAACACCGCCATCGACCTGGTGCTCAACCATGGCCAGGCGATCCTGGGTGACGTGGCCCAGCACGATGCAGCGATGACCTTGTTCAAGCTGCTGGAATACCTGCCTGCGGCGCCGTACGTGGCCGGTGCTGCGGTGGTGATCGGCTTCGTGCTGTTCCTGACCCCGGTCGACTCGGGCACGCTGATGATCGCCAACCTGTGCACCCGTCGCGTTGACGATGGCGTGGAAGATGGCCATGACGCGCCGATCTGGCTGCGCGTGTTCTGGGCCGCCGGCATCACTGTGGCCAGCGTCGGCCTGCTGCTGGCTGGCAATTTCAGCGCGATGCAGACGGCGGTGGTGCTGTGCGGCCTGCCGTTCTCGTTCACCCTGGCGTTCTACATGTGGGGCCTGTTGAAGGCCCTGCGCACCGACCCGGATGCGCCGCGCCGCTGAGCGGGCATCCGGCATCCATCCCGATGCCGCCGATGAGGCAGTAGAGCCAGGCCATGCCTGGCTGCGGTGAAACAGCAAGGGCCGGATCCGTGAGGATCCGGCCCTTGCTGTTTGCTCCCGGGATTCGCCGGGCATGGCCCGGCGTTACCCATTACTTGGCTGCCAGCTGGCGAAGCACGTACTGCAGCAGGCCGCCATGACGGAAGTACTCGACTTCCTTCGGGGTCAGCAGCATTACCGAGACCTCAAAGGTCTTCTTCGTGCCATCGGCCTTGGTCGCGGTGACCGTGGCGCGCTTGCTGGCACCGTCCTGCAGGCCGGTGATGTCGATCACTTCCGAGCCGTCCAGGCCCAGCGTCTGTGCGTTCTCGCCGTTGCGGAACTGCAGCGGCAGCACGCCCATGCCGACCAGGTTGGAGCGGTGGATGCGCTCGAAGCTCTCGGCGATGACCGCCTTCACCCCCAGCAGCAGGGTGCCCTTGGCCGCCCAGTCACGCGACGATCCGGTGCCGTATTCCTTGCCGGCCAGCACCACCAGCGGCACCTTGTCGGCCTTGTACTTCATGGCCGCGTCGTAGATCGCCAGCTTTTCCGGCTGGCCACCACCGGTCGGGTAGTACAGGGTGTTGCCGCCTTCCTCGCCACCGAACATCAGGTTCTTGATGCGGATGTTGGCGAAGGTGCCGCGGACCATCACGTCATCGTTGCCGCGACGGCTGCCGTAGCTGTTGAAGTCGGCCGGCTGCACGCCGCGCTCCTGCAGGAAGCGGCCTGCCGGCGAGTCCTTCTTGATGTTGCCGGCCGGGGAAATGTGGTCGGTGGTGATCGAGTCGCCGAACAGGCCCATCACGCGTGCGCCGTGCACGTCGTCGATGCTGCCGGTCTGCATGGTCATGCCATCGAAGTAGGGCGGGTTCTTGATGTAGGTGGAGGCGTCGCTCCACTCGTACAGGTTGCCGTCCGGCGAGGCGATGGTGTTCCAGCGGGTGTCACCCTTGAACACATCGGCGTAGTTCTGCTTGAACATCTCCGGGCCAATGGTGGCGGCGATGACGTCGCCGATTTCCTTGTTGCTCGGCCAGATGTCGCGCAGGAACACCGGCTGGCCGTCGCTGCCGGTGCCGAGCGGCTGGGTGGTCAGGTCGATGTCGGTGGTGCCGGCGATGGCATAGGCCACCACCAGCGGCGGGCTGGCCAGGTAGTTCATCTTCACTTCGGGGTGCACGCGGCCCTCGAAGTTGCGGTTGCCCGACAGCACCGAGGTGACCACCAGGTCGCCGGCGGCAATGCCGGCGCTGACTTCGGTCGGCAGCGGGCCGGAGTTGCCGATGCAGGTGGTGCAGCCGTAGCCGACCACGTAGAAGCCGATCTTCTCCAGCTCCTTCAGCACGCCGGCCTTTTCCAGGTAATCGGTCACCACGCGCGAGCCTGGGCCGAGCGAGGTCTTGACCCACGGCTGGCGGTTCAGGCCCTTGGCGGCCGCGTTGCGGGCCAGCAGGCCGGCACCGATCATCACCGCCGGGTTGGAGGTGTTGGTGCAGGAGGTGATGGCCGCGATCACCACCGCGCCATCCTTCAGCCGCACCTTGCGGCCTTCGATCTCGATGTCGGCGAAGCCCTTGGTCAGCTGCTCGTTGCCGACCGCGGCGCCGCCGCCTTCGTTGACGAAGGTGGCAACGTCCTCGCTGCGCTTGTCACGGTTGGCGGTCATGCCGACCAGCGCTTCGCGGTAGTTCTTCTGCACGTCTTCCAGCAGCACGCGGTCCTGCGGGCGCTTCGGGCCGGCGAGCGACGGCTTCACCGTGCCCATGTCCAGTTCCAGCGTGCTGCTGTATTGGGCGTGCGGGCTGCCGGGTTCGTGCCACAGGCCCTGCGCCTTGGCGTAGGCCTCGACCAGGTTGATCTGCTCTTCGCTGCGGCCCGACAGGCGCAGGTAATTCAGCGATTCCGCGTCGATCGGGAAGATGCCGCAGGTGGCGCCGTACTCCGGGGCCATGTTGCCGATGGTGGCGCGGTCGGCCAGCGGCAGGTGCTGCAGGCCGTCACCGTAGAACTCGACGAACTTGCCCACCACGCCCAGCTTGCGCAGCATCTGGGTGACGGTCAGCACCAGGTCGGTGGCGGTGGCGCCCTCGGGCAGCTTGCCGGTCAGCTTGAAGCCGACCACCTGCGGGATCAGCATCGACGACGGCTGGCCGAGCATGGCGGCCTCCGCTTCGATGCCACCCACGCCCCAGCCGAGCACGCCGATGCCGTTGATCATGGTGGTATGGCTGTCGGTACCGAACACGGTGTCGGGGTAGGCAATGTCCTTGCCATCCTTCTGCGCGGTCATCACCACGCGGGCCAGGTTTTCCAGGTTCACCTGGTGGACGATACCGGTGTTGGGTGGCACCACCTTGAAGTTGTCGAAGGCCTTCTGGCCCCAGCGCAGGAAGCCATAGCGTTCCTGGTTGCGCTGGAACTCGATCTTGCCGTTGAGGTCCAGCGCGTCGGGCTTGCCGAACACATCGACCTGCACCGAGTGGTCGATGACCAGTTCGGAGGGAATCTGCGGGTTGATCTGCTCCGGCTTGCCGCCGAGCTTGACCACCGCATCGCGCATCGCGGCCAGGTCGACCACGCAGGGCACGCCGGTGAAGTCCTGCAGGACCACGCGCGCCGGCATGAACGCGATCTCGGTGTCCGGCTCGGCCGCCGGGTTCCAGCGGGCCACGGCTTCGATGTGGTCCTTGCCGACAGTGATGCCGCCGTCCTCGTGCCGGAGCAGGTTCTCCAGCAGGATCTTCATCGAGTAGGGCAGGTGGGAGATATCGAAGCGCTGGCCCAGCGTGGGCAGGCTGAAGTAGTCGTAGGTCTTGCCACCGACGTTCAGCTGGCTGCGGGTGGAGAACGAATCGCTCATGCGGGGTAACTCCTTCTTGCGGATGGCTTGCTCTGGCCCGCACATGAGCGGGCCTGCTTGCGGTCGCCGCGGGCCTGGCGGCCCCGGTGGTCCCAGTATGAACTCCAGACTGAATGGATTCATCCGGGCCGGGTTCCGGCCTGCGGCATCGGTTCCAGACTACAGGGGAAGGTGTATGGCGTATGTCACGTTTGTGGCCGATCCTTTGCGAGGCAAGGGCTGGCGGTGCGCCGGTCCTGTTCAGGGTGGAAGTATGCCCGGGGAAGTATGTATAATTTGTGCATACTCTGGAGGGCCTACTGATGGAAGCCACCGTTGCAGAACGCGGACAGATCACCCTGCCCAAGGCGGTGCGTGATGCCCTCGGCCTGACCAAGGGCACGCTGCTGAAGGTCGAGCTGGACGGCAGCCGCATCATCCTGCGCAAGAGTGTTGACGATGCCATTTCACGGGCGCGCGGCAAGTTCGCGCTGGACGGCTTCGAGTCATCCGACGCGGCCGTGCGCGCGGTGCGTGACGAGGAGTAAGCCGTGATGATCGCCGTCGATTCGCCGGTGCTGGTCGAGCTGCTCAGCAATGGCCCGCAGGCCGATGCCGTGGAAGCCATCCTCCGGCAGAGCCTGGTCGGTGGCCGCGTGGTGGTCTGTGGCGCAACCCTCGCCGAAGTGTGCGCATCGCTGCGCGGTGGTGCCGAGGTGCTCGAAGCGCTGGAAGAGATGGGCGTGCACTTCAACCCGATGGAAGCCAAGTCGGCGCTGCGCGCCGGCGAGATGCACCGCCGTCACCGCCAGCGCGGCGGTAGCCGTCGCAGCCTGGACGAATTCATGGTCGGCGCCCACGCACTGCTGCAGTGCGACGGCCTGATCACCTGGAACGACACGTTTTACCGCGACTACTTCAAGGGCCTGAAGCTGATCGTGCCGCACGCCTGAGCCCACTTTTGATTTTTCAACCTACGCATTACCCGGGAGTTGTCATGTTGGAAGCCTACCGCCACCACGTCGCCGAGCGCGCTGCGCTTGGCATCCCGCCGCTGCCGCTGAGCGCGCAGCAGACGGCCGATGTCATCGAACTGCTGAAGAACCCGCCGCAGGGTGAGGCCGAGTTCCTGCTCGACCTGCTGACCCACCGCGTGCCGGCCGGCGTCGATGACGCGGCCAAGGTCAAGGCCTCGTACCTGGCGGCGATCGCGCTGGGCAGCGAGCAGAACCGGCTGATCAGCCGCGAGCGCGCCACCGAACTGCTGGGTACCATGCTCGGCGGCTACAACGTTGCACCGCTGGTGCAGCTGCTGGACGACGCCAGCGTCGGCACCATCGCCGCCAACGGCCTGAAGAAGACCCTGCTGGTGTTCGATGCGTTCCATGACGTGCAGGAGAAGGCCAAGGCCGGCAACGCCAACGCCCAGGCCGTGCTGCAGAGCTGGGCCGATGCCGAGTGGTTCACCAGCAACCCGGAAGTGCCGCAGAGCCTGACCGTCACCGTGTTCAAGGTGCCGGGCGAAACCAACACCGATGACCTGTCGCCAGCACCGGACGCGACCACCCGCCCGGACATTCCGATGCACGCGCTGGCGATGCTGAAGAACAAGCGCGACGACGCGCCGTTCACCCCGGAAGAAGACGGCAAGCGCGGCCCGATCCAGCAGATCCTGTCGCTGAAGGACAAGGGCCACCTGGTCGCCTACGTCGGCGACGTGGTCGGCACCGGCTCCTCGCGCAAGTCGGCCACCAACAGCGTGCTGTGGTGGACCGGCGATGACATTCCGTACATCCCGAACAAGCGCGCTGGCGGCGTGTGCCTGGGCGGCAAGATCGCCCCGATCTTCTACAACACCATGGAAGATGCCGGTGCGCTGCCGATCGAGCTGGACGTGTCGAAGATGGAGCACGGCGATGTCATCGAGCTGCGTCCGTACGAAGGCAAGGCGCTGAAGAACGGCGAAGTGATCGCCGAGTTCCAGGTCAAGTCCGACGTGCTGTTCGACGAAGTGCGTGCCGGTGGCCGCATCCCGCTGATCATCGGCCGTGGCCTGACCGGCAAGGCGCGCGAAGCGCTGGGCCTGGCCCCGACCGACCTGTTCCGCCTGCCGGTGCAGCCGGCCGATACCGGCAAGGGCTTCTCGCTGGCGCAGAAGATGGTTGGTCGCGCCTGTGGCCTGCCGGAAGGCCAGGGCATGCGCCCGGGCACCTACTGCGAACCGAAGATGACCTCGGTCGGCTCGCAGGACACCACCGGCCCGATGACCCGTGACGAGCTGAAGGACCTGGCCTGCCTGGGCTTCTCGGCCGACCTGGTGATGCAGTCGTTCTGCCACACCGCCGCTTACCCGAAGCCGGTGGACGTGAAGACGCACCACACTCTGCCGGAGTTCATCTCCACCCGTGGCGGCGTTTCCCTGCGCCCGGGCGACGGCGTGATCCACAGCTGGCTCAACCGCATGCTGCTGCCGGACACGGTCGGCACCGGCGGTGACTCGCACACCCGTTTCCCGGTGGGTATTTCGTTCCCGGCCGGCTCGGGCCTGGTCGCCTTCGCCGCTGCCACCGGCGTGATGCCGCTGGACATGCCGGAGTCGGTGCTGGTGCGCTTCAAGGGCAAGATGCAGCCGGGCGTGACCCTGCGTGACCTGGTCAACGCGATCCCGCTGTACGCGATCAAGTCGGGCCTGCTGACCGTGGCCAAGGCGGGCAAGAAGAACATCTTCTCCGGCCGTATCCTGGAAATCGAAGGCCTGCCGGAGCTGAAGGTCGAACAGGCGTTCGAACTGTCCGACGCCTCGGCCGAGCGTTCGGCGGCAGGTTGCTCGGTGCGCCTGAACAAGGAGCCGATCATCGAGTACCTGACCAGCAACATCACCCTGCTGAAGTGGATGATTGCCGAGGGTTACCAGGATCCGCGCTCGCTGCAGCGCCGTATCGAGAAGATGGAAGCGTGGCTGGCCAACCCGCAGCTGCTGGAGCCGGATGCGGACGCCGAGTACGCCGCCGTCATCGAAATCGACCTTGCTGACATCCACGAGCCGATCGTGGCCTGCCCGAACGACCCGGACGACGTGAAGACCCTGTCCGAAGTGGCCGGTGCCAAGATCGACGAGGTGTTCATCGGTTCGTGCATGACCAACATCGGCCACTTCCGCGCCGCTGCCAAGCTGCTGGAAGGCAAGCGTGACCTGCCGACCCGCCTGTGGGTGGCCCCGCCGACCAAGATGGACGCCTCGGAGCTGACCAAGGAAGGCGTGTACGGCACCTTCGGCGCTACCGGCGCACGCATGGAAATGCCGGGCTGCTCGCTGTGCATGGGCAACCAGGCGCAGATCCGCGAAGGCTCCACCGCGATGTCGACCTCGACCCGCAACTTCCCGAACCGTCTGGGCCGCAACACCAACGTGTACCTGGGTTCGGCGGAACTGGCGGCGATCTGCTCGCGCCTGGGCCGCATCCCGACCAAGGAGGAGTACATGGCGGACATCGGCGTGATCAACGCCAATGGTGCGGAGATCTACCGCTACATGAACTTCGACCAGATCGAGGAATACCAGGACGTGGCCAGCACGGTCGCTGCCTGATGCGGTAGTGCCGGCCGCTGGCCGGCATCCCGTTGAAAGGAAGAACCCCCGGTGAGAACCGGGGGTTTTTTGTGGACGGGCCACTTTCGTAGAAGTTGCATTTCAGTAGAGATGCATCGCGCCTACCGTGGATGCCCACAATTTCGGTCCTGCGCAAGATGCGCCGCTCATTCCTGCTGCCTCCCAGTCCTACCCATCGCCGCACCGTCACCACCCAGGCGTTGGGCATTCTGCTGGCCTCTGCACTTCTGACCATTGCGCCATCGGCAGGGGCAACGTCGGCGCCTGCAATGCTACAGCCCACCGAGCCGCCGCCACGTTTCGACAGGACTACACGCCACGGCCTCTGTCATGAGGGCCGCTGCGTGGTGCTGGATGGCACCGGTCGGCAACTTGCCGAGCATCGGGGAATGCAATACCTCCGCCCCTTCAAAAATGGGGTGGCGGTCTTCGAAAGGGGGGAGAACAGGGGCGTCATGAATTCAGAAGGGCGTATCGTCCTTGAAGCGCATTACGACTCGGTTGAGGTACATGGCAACGGGATGATCGAAGCCAAGGTATTGCTGCGGAGCCCGCCCAAGGCGTACACGCGAATCGACTTCTTCAATGCACGAGGCCGATTGGTGCGTCGGTTTGAGGAGAAAGGCGAGATCGATCTCCTGCGCTCGGCGTCCTGGGCAGGAAACCCGGCTGTAGAACTCTGCAACAGTGAAAAGCGGCGCTGCACGACCCACTTCCTTGACGCAAAGGGCAGGTCCGGTCCCGTTTTCAGTGTCTTTGGTAGCTTTGGTCCCGTGGGTCATGAGGGGGAAGTGGCCATCGCTTCGCGCGATGGTGTCCACTTTGGCCTGGTTGATCGATCACTGGCAGGCATAGGGCGCCAGGACTACGATCAGATGACCTTCAACAGTTCGGGTTTCGCGCTCGCCACCCAGGGCGGGAACGACACGGTGCTGGATCCCCACGGGGTGCAAGTGGCGCCCATGGGTCGATATCGGTTCAAGTTTGGTCGGGGTGGGTACCTGCTTTCTGCGGTAGCCGAAGACGGCCAGTGCCTGCATTTCACGCGCGCGGGTTTGATGTTTCCGACGCCTGCAGGCCACTGTATGAAGACAGATGAGTTCGCTGAACGAGTGGGGTATGTAATCTTCAGTTCGGAAGATGATGAATACGTTGTAGGCCTGGATGGGTCGCTGCGCTCCCTGCAACGCGCTGCAGGCCTGCATCCGTTGAACCGCAGGATCGTCGAGTATCAAAAGCCCGGCGAAGCGGGGGTGCGTTTCATGATGCTGGAAGATGGCAGCATCTCGTCTTCCCTGTACTACCGACTTGCGCCTTTTCAAACCGCGGAAGGGCTGGATGACCAACTGCTGTTGGCCCAAGCCGATGGAGGATGGGGTGTAATAGATGCTACGGGTGCTTGGCTGATTCCTCCTCGCTACCGTCGAATAAGACCATTGGGTCCGAATCTGGTCGCGGCATTCGAACGGCCGGGATATGACCCCGGGTATCACATACTCGATCTGCGTGGCAATGCGGTGGCCGATTTCACGCTGCATGATCCCTTGCCGGATTTTTTGGCGGATGGAACAAGAGTCTATGCGCTCTCACTACGTGGCCGTTGGGGTCTTCTGGATGAGTCGGGGCGGTGGAGGCTGGCGCCCCGCTACGGCTACGTGAATGTTTCGAAAGGCCTGGTTTCAGTGCGTGAGCGAAACAGTGCCGGTGATATTACGGTTAATTTTCTTGACCCGGACACAGAAACGACGCTGTTCGAACAGGGATTTCTATCGATTCATTCTCGACCGGATGGTCTGTTTGAGACGTTGAAGACAGATCAGACCTTGGAGCTGATCAAGCTCGACGGGACCGTTCTGGGGCGTCTGCATCCTCGTCCCAGCCAATAGTCGGACCATTGACTGCTTGGTATGGCTGGAGCCTGGTGCGATCCAAATGAAAGATCTGGGCGTGTTGGAAACAACGCAACGCTCAGGCTTCCGGCGCTACTGCACGGTCCAGTCTGCGCTGCCTTCCAGCCGACGGCCGCCGATCAGCACGTTGCCGCTCTTACCGGAGACATCCATCTCGAACCAAGGCAGTCCATCTCGGTCAAGTGGACGCACGTAGGCCTGGCGCTTTGCACGGTTGAATTCGATGTAGTAGCGGCGATGCACGTTGGGGTACGGCGGGATAGACGGGCCTTTCCAGCTGACGCTTACCGCGCCGGGATCTTCGCGACCCACCAGCATCAGCATGAAGAACACATCACCCTGCTTGGCCTCGAAGTAGAACAGATCGCCACTGGCGCTGGCGGGTGCCAGTGGCAATGAAAGCAGTACGGCCGCCAGGGCGGCCTTCCATATGCCTTTGATCATGTGCAGCATTCCTTGTGCAATACCGCTATCAAAGCACACATGCGGGTAGCGCGTTGAAACGAAGAACCCCGATGAAAGCCGGCACCTTTTCTTGTTGCCTGATGGCCTGTAGCGCCGAGTCCATGCTTGGCTGCTGTTCGTGCGATGCGCGATGAGTCGAGCGCGGCTCGACTCTACAAAGGCATCCACGCATGGCGTGGATCTACTGCCCGCGGTGTCCTTGAGCCGGGGCGCGCTATCAGCCGCGAGCGAGCGCCAGCAGCCGCTCGGCAATCCGTTCCAGTGGCACCTGTTCCTCAGCGGCGCCGAGTTTGAACGCTGCACCGGGCATGCCCCAGACCACGCTGGTGGCCTCGTCCTGCACCAGCGTCGGCGCGCCGGCCTGGCGCATTTCCAGCAGGCCGCGCGCGCCATCGTCACCCATGCCGGTGAGGATGGCGCCGATGGCGTTGCCGCCCGCGCTCTGCGCGACCGAACGGAACAGCACGTCCACCGCGGGCTTGTGACGGTTCACCGCAGGGCCATCGTCGACGCGGCAGCGCCAGCGCGCACCGTCGCGGATGATCCGCAGGTGCTTGCCACCCGGTGGCAGGTAGGCATGGCCAGGCAGCACTGCCTCGCCGTCGCTGGCCTCACGCACGGCCATCGCGGAGTGCCGGTCCAGGCGCTCGGCGAAGGCGCTGCTGAAGCTGGCAGGCAGGTGCTGGGTCATCACCACGGCAGGCGCATCGGCCGGCATGCCTTCCAGCACCACGCGCAGCGCCTCGGTGCCGCCGGCCGAAGAACCAATCGCGATCAGGCGGTCGGTGGTGCGGAACTGCGGTGCAGCCGGGCGCATTGCAGGAGCTGCTTCCAGCAGGAGTTTCGGAGCGGCAGCACGCACCAGCGGGCGCACCCGCGAGCGCGCCGCCATCTTCACCTTGGCGATGATCTCGTCGGCGTAGCCCTGCAGGCCGCGTGCGACGTCCAGCTTGGGCTTGGAGACGAAGTCCACGGCACCCAGTGCCAGTGCCTGCAGCGTGGTATCGGCGCCGCGCTCGGTCAACGAGGAAATCATCACCACAGGCAGTGGATGCAGCCGCATCAGGTTTTCCAGGAAGGCGAGGCCGTCCATGCGTGGCATTTCCACGTCCAGCGTGATCACGTCCGGGGCCAGGCGCTTGATCTTCTCGCGTGCCAGCAGCGGGTCGGCAGCGGTGCCGACCACGTCGATGGCCGGATCGCTGGACAGGATTTCCGTGAGCATCTGGCGCACGACGGCGGAGTCGTCGACGATCAGGACCCGGCAGGGGGCGTTGCCGGTCAGGGTCATTCGAACAACTCCACGCCACCGGTGACCGGGGCCTTGGACAGGCGCGCACGCACTGCCGATTCGGTGGCAGCCACTTCGGCTTCGTGGGCATGCGGCAGGCGTTGCACCACCACGCGGCCGGTGTCGGCGAAGAACCAGATCTTGCGCGGATGGATGCCGCACAGATCCTCGGCGATGATAGGAATATGCTCGGCCTGCAGGTACTGGCGCACGAACTCGGCGTTACGGGTACCGACCGGATTGCTGGTGAAGCCCTTCAGTACGTTGGCGCCGCCGAACACCTTGGCCTCGATGCGCTTGCGGTGCGCGCCGCGCTTGAGCATGTCGTTGATCAGCAGTTCCATCGCATAGCTGCCGTAACGCGCGGGCGCGCCGTCGCCGGCGTTGCCCTCGGGCAGCAGAAAGTGGTTCATGCCGCCGATCTTCAGCACCGGGTCGCGCAGGCAGGCGGCCACGCACGAACCCAGGGTGGTGGTCAGCGCGGTGGTGTCATCGACCACCAGGTACTGGGTGGGCAGCAGCTTGGCGGCAAGGGTCTGGAAGCGTGCATCCTGGTAGCGCATCACGTCGTCGGTACGCAGTGAGGCGTTCATGCGCCGGCCTTTGCCGCGCGGCGGTACAGGGTGCGCCCGCAGGGCTGGATCAGGTCGGCGGCGTGCAGGTAGTTCTCCGAGTGTCCGGTGTAGAGCAGGCCATCGTCGGCCAGGTGTTGCACCAGGCGGCCGAGGATAGCGCGCTGGGTCGGCTTGTCGAAGTAGATCATCACATTGCGGCAGAACAGCGCGTCGAACGGGCCGCCGACGTCGTAGCGCGGGGCGAGCAGGTTCAGTGGACGGAACTCGATCAGCTCGCGCAGCGCCGGCAGCACGCGGCACTGCCCCTCGTTGGGACCGCTGCCACGCTGGAAGTAGCGGCGGCGCAGGTCCGGATCGAGGCTGGCGACGCGATCGATGTTGTAGACGCCACGGCCGGCGGTGGCCAGCACCTGGGTGTCGACGTCAGTGGCGATGATGCGTACCGGCGGCTTCAGGGTGCCAAAGGCCTCGCACGCGGTGATCGCCATCGAATAGGGCTCTTCGCCGGTGGACGCCGCGCACGACCACAGCAGCAACGGCGTGCGGCTGGAGCGCTGCTGCAGTTCTTCGCGCAGCTTGTCGAAGTGGTGCGGTTCGCGGAAGAACGAGGTCAGATTGGTGGTCAGGGCGTTGGTGAACGCCTGCCACTCGTCACCATCTTCCTGCTCCAGATGGTCCAGGTACTGCTGGAAGCTGCGCATGCCCAGCGTGCGCAGGCGGCGCGAAAGGCGGCCATAGACCATGTCGCGCTTTGCCGGCGCAAGCGCAATGCCCACGCGCTGGTAGATCAGGTCGCAGACGCGGCGGAAATCACGGTCGGCGAACTCGAATTCGCGTGGGCCGGTAACGATGGGAGTAGGACTTTGCACGGGGGACGTGTCCATCGGCGGGGGCAGCGGCCGAAGCCGCTACGGGTGGGTCTCAGAATTCCTGCCAGTCGCTGTCGCTGGCGACGAAGGTGCCGGCGTTGCTGCTACGACGTGGCGATATCGGTGCAGGTGCTGCCGCGCGGCTTGGCTGCGGAGGTGCCACGGTGGTGACTCTCGCCGGCTCGACCCGCGCGGCAACGGCCTGCATCGCGGCCGAGACCTGGTTGTCGAGCCGGAAGATCGCCACGGCATCTGCAAGCTGTGCGGCCTGGTCTTCCATCGCACGTGCGGCAGCGGTGGCTTCCTCCACCAGCGCGGCGTTCTGCTGGGTGGTTTCGTCCATCTGCACCACGGTCTGGTTGACCTGCTCGATGCCCGCGCTCTGCTCCTGCGAGGCGGCGGAAATCTCGGCCATGATGTCGGTCACGCGCTGCACCGAGGCGACGATCTCGCCCATGGTGCTGCCGGCCTGGTGGACCAGGCTGGAGCCCTCGGCAACCTTGCCGACGGAGTCGTCGATCAGGCCCTTGATCTCTTTGGCGGCAGCCGCCGAGCGCTGGGCGAGGGTGCGCACTTCGCTGGCG
>NZ_JAOCGL010000051.1:0-29486 GCF_029842485.1 Stenotrophomonas sp. GD03777 | reverse complement strand
TGCTACACCGGCCCCGCTAGGCTGGTTTTCCACCGAGCGCGGCCGGGTGACAAACCCGGCAACTTTCGGCACTGTCGGGGTGTCTGAACACCCTGCAGTCTCCCCCTTGGCAAGGCGCCTTCGAGCACGTCAATGAAATTCAAAGCCCCCGCATTCCTGATGGCCCTGGCGCTGGTCGCGCCGCTGGCGCTGGCGGCCAAGGCCGACTCGCCTGCATTGCCCGCTGCGGCGACTGCCGATCAGGTGACCACCTCCAAGCTGGTGTATGGCCTGTTGTCCGACAGTCGTTACGCCTACCGCCCGCGTGCGCTGGACGAGGCCACCTCCAAGGACGTGTTCAAGCGCTATCTGGAGACGCTGGACGGCGCCAAGCAGTATTTCACCCAGGCCGACGTGGCGCGCTTCGCGCCCTTCGAAGCCAACATCTCCTCGGCCATCCGTGGCGGCGAACTGGAACCGGCGTTCCAGGTGTTCGCGGTCTACAAGCAGCGTGTCGGCGAACGTGTGGCCTTTGCGCGCAAGCTGCTCAAGCAGGAGCCGGACTTCACCACCGACGAGCGCTTCGAGTACGACCGCAAGAAGGTGCCGTGGGCGGCCAGCAGCGCCGAGCTGGATGAGCTGTGGCGCAAGTCGGTGAAGAACGACTGGCTGCGCCTGAAGCTGGCAGGCAAGAAGCCGGACGATATCCGCAAGACGCTGGACAAGCGCTACGCGACGCTGGAAAAGTCGGTCAACGAGCTGAAGGGCGAAGACGTCTTCCAGTTCTTCATGAATTCGTACACCAGCGCGGTTGATCCGCACACCGATTACTTCACCCCGCGCACGGCCGAGAACTTCAACCAGGCGATGTCGCTGTCGCTGGAAGGCATCGGTGCGCAGCTGCAGCGCCAGGACGACGTGGTGGTGATCCGCGAGATCATCGCCGGCGGCCCGGCTGCGGTGGACGGCACGCTGAAGCCGGGTGACCGCATCGTTGGCGTTGGCCAGGGCAAGTCTGGCCAGGTCGAGGACGTGATCGGCTGGCGCATCGACGATGTGGTCGCCAAGATCCGCGGCGCCAAGGACACCCAGGTCAAGCTGGAGTTCATTCCGGCTGCCGAAGGTGCCGATGGCAAGCACCACACCCTGGTGCTGACCCGGCAGAAGGTGCGCCTGGCCGAACAGGCCGCCAAGGGCGAGACCATGACCATTCCGGCCGCCAACGGCGAGCCGGCACGGAAGATTGGTGTGATCAAGCTGCCGACCTTCTACCAGGATTTCGAAGGCCGCCGCCGCAACGCCGCCGACTATGCCTCGGCCACCCGCGACGTGGCCAAGCTGCTGGCTGGTTTCAAGAACGACAAGCTGGACGGCGTGGTGCTGGACCTGCGCAACAACGGCGGCGGTTCGCTGGATGAAGCCATCGAACTGACCGGCCTGTTCATCGAGCAGGGCCCGGTGGTGCAGGTGCGCGAGTCCGGTGGCCGCGTCACCGTCAACAGCGACCGCAACCAGGGCGTGGCGTGGGATGGCCCGCTGGCGGTGCTGATCAACCGCGGTTCGGCTTCGGCCTCGGAGATCTTCGCTGGTGCGATCCAGGATTATGGTCGTGGCCTGGTGATCGGTGAAACCAGCTTCGGCAAGGGCACCGTGCAGAACATCGTCGACCTCGACCGCTGGCCGAGTGGCGAGACCCAGCGCTTCGGCCAGGTCAAGCTGACCATCGCCCAGTTCTTCCGCATCAGCGGCAGCAGCACCCAGCACAAGGGCGTGGTGCCGGACCTGGCCTTCCCGGCCAGCGTCGATGCCACCGAGTTCGGCGAGAGCACCTACGATAACGCCCTGCCGTGGACCCGCATCGCCGCCGTGCCGCACACCCAGTACGGCAACTTCGCGCCGCTGCTGCCGAAGCTGGAGGCCCGCCACGACGCGCGAATCGCCACCGACAAGGAATTCCAGTGGTGGAACGAGGACGTGCAGCAGTTCCGGACCGAGGCGGCGAAGAAGTACATCTCGCTCAACGAGGCCACCCGTCGCGCCGAACGCGAGCGCCAGGACGCCCAGCGCAAGGAACGCCAGCTGCAGCGCAAGGAGCTGGGCCTGGCCCTGGACCCGCTGGCCGATGACAGCAGTGATGATGGCCTGACCGGCAACGAGCGCGACATCGTGAAGGATGCCGCCCGCGAAAAGGCTGCCGAAAAGCGTCCGGACCCGCTGCTGCGCGAGTCGGCCTCGATCCTGGCCGACGCGGTGAACCTGCTGGCCAATGACCGTCCGCTGTCGGCCCAGGTGCTGCCGCAGTCCACCGGCGCGGGGCGTTGGGCGGACTGAGCCGGAGACGGCGCGCGACATTCGCAGGGGCCGGCATTACCGGCCCCTTCTTGTTTGGGAAGCCCATTCCCGGTCGCGCCGGGCCATGTCCGGACCAGTGAAGTGCCGCAAACGACTTGATCCCCTCCGTCCCCTTTTACGTGCATGAACCGGGAGCAACGTGGGGGGCCATATCGACCTGCCGCACACGGGGGCGGGACTACCCTTGGTGCTTCCGTTCTCGCAGGAGTACCCATGCGGGCCTCCCGTCTTTCCAGCGCTGCCGTGGCGTGCGCCAGCGCCTTGATCCTTTCGGCCTGTGGTGGCCGCGCCGCCGACAGCACCGTGCTGCGCGAGTCTTTCGATTCCGGCGATACCTTCTCGCGCACCGTTGAGGGACGCCCCCGTGAAGCCTGCGAGGCCGCGCGCCGCACGCTGCTCAGCCAAGGCTATGCCATCGCCCGTTCCGATGATGCGCAGGTGGAGGGCAACAAGAACTTCCAGCCGCGCGAGGATGACCATGAGCAGCTGGTGCTGCGCATCTCCTGCGCCCCGCGCGGCAGCCAGACGCTGGTGTTCGTCAGTGCCGTGCAGGACCGCTACGCGCTGAAGAAGAGCCCGACCTCGGCCAGTGTCGGTGTGGGTGCGCTGGGCTCGGTGTCGCTGCCGTTCGGCAGCAACGACGACTCGCTGGTGAAGGTGGCCAGCAGCACGGTCACGGATGCCGAGTTCTATCGTCGCTTCTTCCAGCGCCTGCAGCAGTATCTGCCGGCCGCGGCGGGCACGCCATCGCCATCGCCGGCAGCGGCGCCGGAACCCGCACCGGCGGTTACGGACCAGGGCTGAGTGTGCGCGGCAGGTGGCTGATTGCAGCCCTGCTGCTGGCGCCCGCGTGGGTCGTGGCATCGCCATCCCCGGACTGTACGCAGGGCCTGCTGCAGCGGTTGGGGTGGCGCTTCGAAGAAGCGTCCCTCACTGCGCCGCAGGTGCGCGGTGGTCCCGTATGTACGCGTGCCTCGCTGGCTGATTCACAGGCGGCCGGCGACCTGCAGGTGCGGTGGCCGACGGCGTTGCCCGCTGCTGCTCGGCACGCACTTCTGCAGCAGCTGCTGGATGACCCCGCCACCGTCTGCGCCTATGCCTTTGAGCTGGGGGCGGCCACGCGGCGCGCGACTTCGGCATTGCAGGGCAATCCCACGTTCCGCTTCTCCGGCCCGCAGCTGGGATGGATCGGCTTCGGATTGCAGGGCGCACCGGCACAGGGTTGGCAGCGTACACGCAGTTTCGGTCGTGGCTTCGTGCCCCGCGCGGGCAACAGCCATGCGCTGGAGGCGTTCTACAGCGGTGCCGTGCGTGCCGAATGCGGTGTCGGCCGCCAGGTCGCACAGCTGGCCACCCAGAGAGAGCTGTATGGCGATGCTGCGTTCGACACAGGGTTCGCAGCGGAGGAACTGTCGATCGGCACCTTCCTCGCGCTGCACGACACCGACAGCATCCTGCTCGGCGCGCATGCGGGCGACTTCTTCGCCGATGGCAAGGCGGTGCGCACCTCGGCGATGGGGCGGCAGGCGTTCGTGGGCGTGCCCGGTTTCATCGAACATGTGTACGACAAAGGCACGCTGGACGACCTGAGCAACCAGGCCGAGAACTTCGTGGTGGTCGAGGTGGGCGAGGGCGCTGCGCAGGCGCTGGCACTGCACGCTGGCCTGGCCTGGTACGACCAGCGCAATGCCGAGCTCTGGAAACTGGCGCAGGACATCCCGCGCATCGGCCAGCGCTATTTCGAGCGCCTGCTGTTCGATCGCGATCCACAGCTGCGCGCGCGCCTGGCACCGCGCTACCACGCGGCTCTGGTGCGCATGGATCAGCTGCTGGACGATCCGTTCTACCAGCAGTTCGTGATCTACGTGCATCCGCGCGGTATACGTCCTATCGGCTACCACATCGTCCGCCTGCTCGATCGCAACCCGAGAACGCCGTTTTCGATCGACCTGGCGGTGCACAATCTGCATACCACGCTCTACCGGCGTTGGCGCGAGGCGCAGCTGCGCCACTGCGCGGCTACCGGCAGGCCAGGCAGCCTGACCCTGGACCCCAACTGAAGGTGAAACAATGGATATTGCAATGATCGGCCTCGGCCGCATGGGCGCCAACATGGCCCAGCGCCTGCATCGCGGCGGCCACCGCGTGGTCGGCTACGACCCGGGCGAAAGTGCGCGCCAGCGTGCTGCAGAGGCCGGCCTGGAGGTGGTTGATTCGCTGGCCGCCGCCGTGGCCGCGCTGCCGGTGCCGCGCGTGGTGTGGCTGATGGTGCCGGCGGGTGAAACCGTCGACCAGACGCTGGGACAGCTGACCCCGCACCTGGCCGAGGGTGACATCGTCATCGACGGCGGCAACTCCAACTACCAGGACTCGATCCGTCGCGCCAAGGCGCTGGCGGAGGACGATCTGGGCTACGTCGACTGTGGCACCAGCGGCGGCGTGTGGGGCCTGCAGGAAGGCTACAGCCTGATGGTCGGTGGCGAAGCGTCGGTGGTGGAGCAGATCGCACCGCTGCTGCGCACGCTGGCTCCGGCGGAGGATCGCGGCTGGGCGTGTGTTGGTCCATCGGGCGCGGGCCATTTCACCAAGATGGTCCACAACGGCATCGAATACGGAATGATGCAGGCCTATGCCGAAGGCTTCGCGCTGATGGAGCGCAAGCAGGAGATGGCGCTGGACCTGGTCCAGGTAGCCGAAGTCTGGCGCCACGGCAGCGTGGTGCGTTCGTGGCTGCTGGACCTGAGTGCCGAAGCCCTCAAGCGCAATCCGTCGCTGGATGGCATCGCGCCATACGTGGAGGATTCCGGGGAAGGCCGCTGGACCGTGGCCGAAGCCATCGCGCTGGACGTGCCGGCACCGGTGATCACGTTGTCGCTGCTGGAACGCCTGCGTTCGCGGGAATCCAATTCGTTCACCGACCGCCTGCTGTCGGCGATGCGCAATGAATTCGGCGGCCACGCCATCAAGAAGTCGTAAGCACTGCGGTGGGGTCAGAGCCCTTCGGCGTTGCCGAAGGGATCCGACCCCGGGCAGATCAGGGGCGGATCCCTTTCCGCAGGAAAGGGTTCTGACCCCATGCAGCCAGTCGAGCATGGCTCGACTCTACAAAAGCCGTCTCCGATCGTTGCCACGTCATCCACGCATGGCGTGGATCTACTGGTCAGTCCAACGCGATCCGCCGCCCTTCGCGCGCGCTGTCCATGCCGGCCTGCAGCAGCCGCATCAACTGCAATGCCTGCATCGGGCTGACCGTCGCTTCGCCGTCGCCGTGCATCGCCGCTGCGAACTGCGCATACAACCGACGATAGTCGCCGGGCAGGTTGTCGACGGTGCTGCGCAGAACATTGTCTTCTGCATCACAGTGCACCAGTTCGCCATGCCGGGGATCGATGCCCCATCCGGGCGCACCCGGCGCTACGCCGCGGCGCAGCTGGGCCTCCTGCACATCCAGGCCGTACTTGATCCAGCTGGCCTTGCTGCCATGCACGCTGAAGTGCGGGGCAGGGGCAGCCACCAGCGAACCGGCATGCACGATGGCGCGATGCCGCGGGTAGTGCAGTACGGCGTGGAAGTAGTCGATGCCGGCGCCACCTTGGCGCTGCACGGCCAGATCCGCATCGATGGCGTAGGGCCAGCCGAACAGCACCAGCATCTGGTCCAGCAGGTGCGGGCCGAGGTCGTACCACAGGCCACTGCCTGGCCCGTCCTGTTCGCGCCAACGGTCGCGCACCTGCGGCCGGTAGCGGTCGAAATGCGCATGGCATTCGGCCACCTCGCCCAGCGTGCCTTCGGACAGCAGCGCCTGCAGCGTGAGGAAGTCGGCATCGAAGCGCCGGTTCTGGAACACGGTGGCGATGCGGCCGGCGTCGCGTGCTGCGGCCAGTACTGTTTCCGCTTCGGCCACATCCAGCGCAAAGGGTTTGTCGACCAGCACGTGCTTGCCGGCGGCCAGCGCGGCCATCGCCAGCGGCGCGTGCTGTTCGTTCGGCGTGGCGATCACCACCGCATCCACCGCTGGATCGTCGAACACGTCCTGTGGCGTTGCACGCACGTGTACGTTGCTGAACGTGCGCAGCAACGTGTCGCGCTGCGAGCTGACGATGCTGTGCAGGACAAGGCCGGGCGTGTGCTGGATCAGAGGGGCATGGAAGACGCGGCCGGCGAGGCCGTAGCCGATCAGGGCCAGGTGCAGGTCGGGGCGCATGGCAGAGCTCCGGCAGGGGGGAAGGGCAGGGTAAACGACAGATGCGGACAGCCCAAAACTGAACCGTTGCCGTTGGAAACGCTTCGATTCACGGCGGCATGACCACGACGCCACGCCTGCTCCACGTGCGCTTGTCCAGACTGGCAGCACATCCCGAAGGAGAACGACACGATGAGCAATACCACTCGCACGCTGATTGCTTCTGCCCTGACGCTGGGCCTGGCACTGTCCTCCTCGGCCGCATTCGCCAAGGACCCGGCCGCGAAGAGCCCGCCGACCACCAGCGCACATCCGGCTACCCACGCGGATCGCCATGATTCCAACGAACCGGTGACCGACAGCTGGATCACCACCAAGGTGAAGGCGGACCTGCTGACCAGCAGCAACGTCCCGGGCACCGAGATCAAGGTGGAAACGGTGAACGGCGTGGTCAGCCTGAGCGGCACCGTGGCCACCCAGGCCGAGAAGGACAAGGCGGTCACCACCGCCAAGGGCATCAAGGGCGTGACCCGCGTCGATGCCGCCGCATTGAAGGTCAGCGCTGCCGCCAAGCGCTGAACCGGTTGGGCGCCCCGCGTGGGGCGCCCGCTGACCTGTAGACCCGAGCCATGCTCGGCTGGCACTCCAAGGCAGCCGAGCATGGGCTTGGCCCTACAGGTCTGATTGCCAACCCGTTCAGCCGACCGCGCTGGAAATTCCAGAGTTGTGACCGCCTGCGCTATATTGCCGGTTCCGCCGCAACCGGGCTCGACCCGGCCAACGCGTCGCGGCAGAGCTGACGAGGAACTATGGCGCTGGTTTTCAGTGACGACATCTGGGACCGCTGGCGGTTGCCGGCCTTGGCGCTGGCCGCCGCCGCGATCATCGTGGTGCCGTGGTTGACCCTGCGTAAACTGCAGCAGGACAGCGAACAAGCGATGGCCTGGGTCAACCACACCCAGGCCGTGGGCGTGGCACTGCAGCAACTGCAGGCCGATGTGCGCGATGTCGAATCGGCCGCGTTGACCCTGTCCAAGGGCGTGGATGCCCCCGGCCTGCGCGAACGCATGGCCCGGGCCGATGAAATTCCCGGGCGCCTGGCCGAACTGGGCCGGATGACCCGCGACAATCCCGACCAGCTGATCCGCATCGGTCGGATCGAATCGATGCTGGAAGGCCGCATGGCACTTGCCCGCGAGTTGGCCAGGTCCGAACCGAACAGCGACCAGCGCGAGCTGGTGCAGGACCTGAGTACGCGCTATCCCATCCGCGGGCTGGTGGAAGAACTGCAGGCCAGCGAGCAGAAGCTGCTGGCGCTGCGCGCCGAGCAGGCGGCACGCCAGCGCAAGCAGACCGAACTGGTGTCGTGGAGTTCGCTGGTGATCCAGCTGGCGCTGCTCGGCCTGGTGCTGTGGCTGCTGCAGCGGCAGATCGGCCGTCGCCTGCATGCGGAGCGGCAATCGCTGCGCTCGGCTGCACGTGCGGCGTCGGTGCTGCAGACCGTGCGCGAACCGATCGTGCTGCTCGACCGCGACCTGCGCGTGCAGCTGCACAATCCAGCATTCGCTGAGCTGTACGGCCTGCAGGACGAGCGCGCCGACGGCCTGCTGCTGGAAAACGTTGGCGACAACGCATGGCAGGACCCGGTGGTCCGGCAGCGCCTGGCCGACGTACTGTCGCGCGGTCGCGAACTGTGGGACTTCGAGCACGAGCAGCGCACCGCCGACGGCATGGTGCGCTACATGCTGCTCAACGCGCGGCGCATGCCGCTGCCCGACAGCGATGACGAGGTGGTGCTGCTGACCATCAGCGACGTCACCATGCAGCGCGCAGTGCAGCTGCGCGTCGAAGAGCTGAACCGCCAGCTGGAAGGCAAGGTTGCGCAGGTGTCCGAGGTCAACCGCGAGCTGGAGGCCTTCAGCTATTCGGTCTCGCATGACCTGCGTGCACCGCTGCGCCACGTGGCAGGATTCTCCGACAAGCTGTCGCGCCACCTCGGCGACCAGGCTGATGACAAGAGCCGCCACTATCTGGACGTGATTTCCAGTTCGGCCCGGCGCATGGCAGCGTTGATCGACGACCTGCTGGTCTACTCGCGACTTGGCCGTGCGGCGATGCGGCAGCAGGCGGTGGACATGCAGTCGCTGGTGGCCGACACCCGCGCCATGCTCGATTCCAATCTGCAGGCCGAGGCCGAGAACAGCGGCCATGCGCACCAGGTGGAGTGGAGCATCGCGCCGCTGCCGATCGTGGTGGGCGACGAAAACATGATCCGCCAGGTCTGGCTCAACCTGCTCGGCAACGCAGTGAAGTACTCGGGCAACCGCGAACCGGCGAAGATCCGCGTTGACTACCAGCAGCAGCCCGACGGCGGCCATCAGTTCACGGTCAGCGACAATGGTGCAGGCTTTGACATGGCCTACGCCGGCAAGCTGTTCGGTGTGTTCCAGCGCCTGCACAAGGCCAGTGACTACCCGGGGACCGGCATCGGCCTGGCCAGCGTGCGCCGCGTGCTGACCCGCCATGGTGGCCGTATCTGGGCCGAGGCCGAACCGGACGTCGGCGCTGCTTTCCACTTCTACCTGCCCCCCGCGACCGACGCGGACAAACAAGGTCCCTCTGCATGACGACTCTGCGCACCATTCTTCTCGCCGAAGACAGCCCGGCGGATGCCGAAATGGCGATCGACGCCCTGGAAGAAGCGCGTCTGGCCAATCCCATCGTGCACGTCGAGGACGGCGTGGAAGTGATGGACTACCTGCTGCGCCGCGGCGCCTTCGCCAACCGCGAGGAAGGCTTGCCGGCGGTGCTGCTGCTGGACATCAAGATGCCGCGCATGGATGGCCTGGAAGTGCTGCGGCAGATCCGCGAGCACGAAGAACTCAAGCGCCTGCCGGTGGTGATCCTGTCGTCTTCGCGCGAGGAAAGTGACCTGGCCCGCAGCTGGGACATGGGCGTGAACGCCTACGTGGTCAAGCCGGTGGACGTGGACCAGTTCTTCGGCGCGGTGCAGACGCTGGGCAAGTTCTGGGCATTGATCAACCAGGCACCGGAACTCGAGTGAGCCCATGCCCCTGACCGGTCCCGCCCTGGGGGCGCTGCGCATCCTGCTGGTGGAAGACTCACCGGAAGATGCCGAGCTGATGTCCGAACAGATGCTCGACGCGGGCCTGGAGGCCCGCTTCGAGCGTGTGGAGAGCGAGGCGGAACTGCGCCAGGCACTGGCTGTGTTCCAGCCGGACATCGTGCTGTCCGACCTGAGCATGCCGGGGTTCTCCGGTGACGACGCGCTGCGTATCGTGCGCGAGACCTCACCGGAGGTGCCCTTCATCTTCGTCTCCGGCACGATGGGTGAGGAGAATGCGGTAGCGGCGCTGCAGAAGGGCGCCAACGACTACATCATCAAGCACCAGCCTGCGCGCCTGCCTTCGGCGGTCGCGCGTGCGATCCGCGATGCACGCAGTGCGGTCGAGCGCGCACGCGTGGAAACCGAACTGATGCGTGCGCAGCGCCTGGAAAGCCTGTCCCTGCTTGCCGCCGGGCTCAGCCACGACCTGCGCAACATCCTGCAGCCGTTGCTGATCATGCCGGACCTGCTGAAGGCCCGCACCGAGGATCCGCAGCTGCACCACCTGGCCGACGTCATCGCCGAGTGTGGCCGCCGCGGCCATGAGATGGCCGAGTCGATGCTGTCGTTCGTGCGTGGTTCGCGCAAGCCGAGCGAGCGCATCGAGATCGACGGCCTGTTCGACGCGGTGGCGCTGCTGTTGCGCAGCAACGTGCCCGATGCCGTGCGCCTGGAACTGCAGGTGCTGGACGAAGGCCTGGTGGTCGACGCCAACTACACCGAACTGCAGCAGGTAATGCTGAACCTGGCGCTCAACGCGATCCAGGCGATGCCCAACGGTGGCCGCCTGAGCCTGACCGCCAGCCATGCCGGGCAGCGCGATGGCGTGGACTGGATGCAGATCTGCGTGTCCGACGAAGGCATCGGCATGGATGCGGACACGCTGTCGCACCTGTTCAATCCGTTCTTCACCACCAAGGCCGATGGCACCGGCCTGGGTCTGATTTCCTGCAAGCGCATCGTCGAAGGCGCCGGCGGCAGCATCCATGTCAGCAGCCAGCCGGGGCAGGGCACCTGCTTCGAGCTGCGCTTGCCGATGCACGAAGCCAGCGACGGCAGCGAGCCGATCGAGCAGCTGGTGGCCCTGGGCAGTGGCCAGTCGATCCTGGTGGTCGACGGCGAAGCTACGCGCCTGTCGCTGCTCGGCAACGCGCTGTCCAGCCAGGGGTATCAGCTGCAGCTGGCCTCCGATGGCCCGGCGGCGCTGCGCTGGATGCAGCAGGAGGCGATGCCGGCGCTGGTGATTGCAGACGCCGGCTCAAAGCTGCTGCCGGCCAGCCAGCTGCTGGGCGAGATGGCTGCGCTGGGCTATCGCGGCCCGGCGCTGGTGCTGGAGGATGCGGCGGTGGCGGTGCCTGCCGATGCCTTCCCGGCCGGCGTGGACGTCCATGTACTGCGCAAGCCGCTGCAGATGCAACAGGTGTTCCGCGCAGTGGCCGAGGCGCTGGGCTGACAAAGGGTAGTGCCGGCCGCTGGCCGGCATCCCCGTGCGGTGGGATCATTGCGGTTGCCGGCCAGCGGCCGGCACTACCGGTCCAGCGTTTCCCAGGGGAACCGCGGCAGGGCGTCCACCGCCTGTTCCAGGCGCCGTGACCAGTTCTGGTGGATATCGGCGTACAGCGCTGAATCCGCGCCCAGCCGCAGTTGCTGGCCGATGCGCAGTTCACCGTCGCGCAGCAGCGCCAGGTCGATCGGCAGGCCTACCGACAGATTGGAACGGATGGTGGAGTCCAACGAGACGATCGCCGTGCGGGCGGCATCCTCCAGGCGCGTGGCGGGGCTGAGGATGCGGTCGAGGATCGGCTTGCCGTACTTGGATTCACCGATCTGCAGGTAGGGCGTCTCCGGTGAGGCGGCGATGGCGTTGCCGAGCGGGTAGATCATGTACAGCCCAGGCCGCTCACCGGCAATCTGGCCGCCGAAGATCAGCGTGGCCTGGGTATTGACCCCATCGTGGCCATGTTCACTGTGGCTGCTGTGCACCTGGCTGTCCACCAGCAACTGGCCAACGTACGCGGCGGCCTCGAAAAGGTGAGTCATGTCGCGCAGGTTGGGTGAGCGCCGCTCGTCGGCATCGCGCCCCAGGCGCGACACCAGCAACTGGGTGGTGGCCAGGTTGCCAGCCGCCATCAGCACGTAGGCTGCCTGGCCGGGATATTCGAACACGTGCAGCTTGCGATGCACGCGTACATCGTCCAGCGAGGCATTGGTCCGGGTGTCGGCAGCGAAGACCAGGCCCTCGTCCACCTCGATTCCAACGCAATAGGTCATGTCGGTGCCCTATCATGTGCGTCCCGGATTGTAGGCAGGCCGCCGTGACGACGGCATGTCCACGCCCCCATCGCTGCCACCTGAACCGCATGACGACCGTGCTCCTGAGCCTGGGCAGCAATGTCCAGCCCCGCCGCTACCTCCACGCCGCGGTGGCGGCCCTGCGCGAGCGCTTCGGCGCGCTGCAGGTCTCGCCGGCCTACCGTACCGCCGCGGTCGGCTTCGACGGCCCGGCCTTCCTCAACAACGCGGTGGCGATCGAGACGGACTTGCCGCTGCAGGAACTGGACGACTGGCTGCATGCGCTGGAAGACGCGCACGGCCGCGACCGCAGCGGGCCGCGCTTCTCCGACCGCACCCTGGATATCGACGTGGTGTTCTACGGCGACCTGGTGGTGGAAGGTCCCGGCCACCTGCGCATTCCCCGTCCCGAACTGAAGCATGCCTTCGTGCTGAAGCCGCTGGCCGACATCGCGCCAGACTTCATCGATCCGGTCAGCGGGCTGGACCTGGCCACGCTGTGGCGCGCGCACGCGCAGTTTGGCGAGGCGTTCGAGGTGGTTGACCTTGAGTGATGGGGTCAGATCCCTTTTCCCGGCGGGAAAAGGGATCTGACCCTGTTGTGGATCCCGGCAGCGCCTCAACTTACCGTGCGCCCGCCATCCACGCGCAATGTGTGGCCGGTGACGAAGCTGGCTTCGGCCACCAGCCAGTACACCGCTTCGGCAATCTCCTCGACCGTACCGATCCGCGCCAAAGGCGTGCGCGCCAGCAGCGCCTCGCGGGCGAAATCGTCCTTGCCCTGTTCGGGCCACAGGATCGCGCCGGGCGCCACCGCATTGACCCGCACTTTCGGCGCCAGCTCCAGCGCCAACGAACGGGTGGCCATCTCCAGCGCGGCCTTGGCCATCGTGTAGGCGATGTGGTCGCGCATCGGATCGGTGCCGTGCAGGTCGGTCAGGTTGACGATGCAGCCCTGCTGGCGGCGCAGGTAGGGCGCGGCCGCCTGTGACAGCAGCAGTGGCGCGCGCGCATTGACCGCATACAGCTCGTCCATCGCCTCGGCCGTGACCTGGCCGAGCGGGGTGGCATAGAAGTTGGAGGCGTTGTTGACCAGCGCGTCCAGGCGGCCGAAGTGGGTAACGGCCTGTTCCACCAGGTCGGGCAGGGCGTCGGCGTCACGCAGGTCGGCCTGCAGCGCAAGCACGCTGCCCGGCCGCACATTGTCGAAATCGAACGCGGCCTGCTGCAGTTCGGCGCTGGAGGTGTTGGCATGCAGTACCACCGACCAGCCACAGGCGTGGAACTGGCGGGCGATGGCCGCACCGATCCGGCGCGCGCTGCCGGTGATCAGGACCACGGGGTGGGTATCGCTCATCGAGGGTCCTCCAAGGCTCGGCTATCCTGTGCACCATTGTCACCGCATTCGAAGACGCCATGCAGCCCACCTTCCCCCTGCCCGAAGCCGATGCCCTGGCCCACAGCGACCAGCTGGCGGCCGCCCTGCGTGCCGAAATCCTTGCGCAGGGCGGGGCGATGCCGTTCTCGCGCTTCATGGAGCTGTGCCTGTACACCCCCGGCTGGGGCTACTACAGCGCCGGCGCCAGCAAGTTCGGTGGCAGCGGCGACTTCACCACCGCACCCGAGCTCGGCAGCCTGTTCGCCGGCAGCGTGGCCAATGCGCTGGCGCCGGTGTTCGCGCAGCTGGGCGCGCAGGCCCGCATGCTGGAACTGGGGGGCGGTACCGGCGCATTCGCCGAGGCCGTGCTGCTGCGCCTGGCCGAACTGGACGCGCTGCCGTCGCGCTACGCCATCCTCGAACCCAGCGCCGACCTGCGCGAGCGCCAGCAGCAGCGCCTGCAGCAGAACCTGCCGGCCGAGTTGGCCGCGCGCGTGGACTGGATCGACCGCCCGTTCGAGGAGGAGTGGGAGGGCGTGGTGTTCGCCAACGAGGTGATCGACGCGCTGCCGACCCCGCGCTTCCTGATCCGGGACGGCGAGGTCTACGAGGAAACCGTCGAGCTTGATGGCGAAGGCAACTTCATCCGTGGCGCGCAGCCCGCTGACATCCTGCTCAACGGTGCGGTGCGCCACATCGAGCGTTACCTGGAAAAGCCCTTTGCCGACGGTTACCGCTCCGAGGTGCTGCCGCAGCTGCCGTACTGGCTGCAGGCAGTGGCTGGCGGCCTGCAGCGTGGTGCGATGCTGTTTGTCGATTACGGCTACAGCCGCAGCGAGTTCTACCAGCACGACCGCGACGATGGCACGGTCCGCGCGTTCTACCGCCACCACGTGCATAACGACGTGCATCGTTGGCCCGGCCTGCAGGACATCACCGCGTCGGTGGATTTCACCGCGATGGCCGAGGCGGGCATGCACGGTGGTTTCGAATTGGCGGGGTACTGCAGCCAGGCCAGTTTCCTGCTCGGCAACGGCCTGGACCAGGTGCTGCTGCTGGCCGAAGAGCGTACGGATGAGGTCGGCCGCATCCAGCTGCGTGACCAGGTGAAGAAGCTGACCCTGCCGACCGAGATGGGCGAGCGCTTCCAGGCCATCGGCCTGCAGCGTGGTGTCGATTTCGAGCCGGCGTTCGAACTGGGCGACCTGAGCTGGCGCCTGTGAGCAATGCGTTGCCGCTGATCAAGCCGCTGCGGCGGCAGCGGCTGTGGACCGCGCTTTGGACATTGGCGGTGTTGCTGGTGATCGTGGTCTGCCTGATCCCACCACCGCCGATCCCGCTGCCGGAAAACAGCGACAAGGGCGAGCACTTCCTCGCCTACTTCATCCTGGCCGGCAGCGCGGTGCAGCTGTTCCGGCCGGGGCGCCCGCTGCTGTGGGTGGGCGTGGGGCTGGTGCTGATGGGCGTCGGCATCGAGTTCGCGCAGGGTGCGCTGACCAGCAACCGCACTGCTGACCCGATGGATGCGCTGGCCAACACGATCGGCGTGCTGGCCGGCATGGCCACGGCGCTGACCCCGTTGCGCGATCTGCTGATGCGCTGGCGGGGCTGAGGTTCCTGTAGAGCCGAGCCCGTGCTCGGCTCCCTCCCGAAAGGCAGCCGAGCATGGGCTCGGCTCTACAGTAGATCCACGCCATGCGTGGATGGATTGCGCCAGGACAGGCTTGCGGTTACTTCTTCAGCGTGACCTCATCCAGCACCCACATCGCCGGGCGCGTATCGCCGGTGAAGTTGATGCACAGGTCACCCGTGCCCTGCGTGCCCTTCGGCAGCGCCGCACGCAGGGTCACGAAGCCACCGGCATCGGGCGTGGCCGGCAGCGGTACCTGAGCCAGCACCTTGCCCGTGCAATCACCGCGGCGGATCAGCATTTCGCCATGTGCGCTCCGGGCCTTTTCGAAGCGACGCTTGGGTTCATCGTGGGCCAGCTGGAAGTAGTACGGAATGCGGCCCGCGCGGACCTCCACGCTGCCGATGCCGTCCAGCTGCGCCTGCGGCCAGCGCCAGCATGGCTGGAAGATGTCGACGTTGAACACCGCACGCGTTCCCTCGCGCGGGCCGTCGTCTTCCAGGCGCAGCACCAGCCCCTTCTTGCCCACGCAGCTGAGCAGCGCATCGCTGCGGCGGCTGAGCAGCGACTGCGCGGTGAACGTGGCGATGGTCGGCTTCGCGGCCAGCATCTGGCCCTGGTAGAACGCGGCGGCCTGCACGGTGGTCGGCAGCGTCGCGGTCAGCGGCTGCTGGTACAACGGCGACTGCCCGGTCACCGGCTGGCCATCGGTGCTGTAGCGCACTTCATAGCCCAGCGGGTTGGCCAGCGATAGGGTCACGGAGTTTTTCGCGCGATCATCGGTGTAGTCCACGCCCACTTCGAACGGGGTCTGCGCGTAGGCCAGGCCCCAGGCACGGTAGCGCTGCAGCTGCGCGGGCAGGCGCGCGAGGAAATCGCGGAAGTCGCGATGTTCCGGCGTACTCCAGCCGGTCTCGGCCACGGCGGCCAGGCGCGGGAACAGGTTGTGCTGCAGGCGCGCGTAGGTGCGCGTGTGCTCGGTAAACATGTTGGCCTGCAGGCCGAGAATGTGCTGGCGCTTGTCGGCCGCCAGCTCGGCCGGCACCGGCTCGAAGTTGTACAGCTTGCCGAGGTTGACCTGGGTCGGGCGGCCCGGCGGTTCATTCGGCGAGGCCGTCTGCAGGTAATCCAGGTACAGGTACCCCACCGGCGACATGACCACGTCATGGCCGGCACTGGCTGCAGCCAGGCCACCTTCGGTGCCCTGCCACGACATCACCGTGGCCTGCGGTGGTAGGCCGCCTTCGAGGATTTCGTCCCAGCCGATCAGGCGCCGGTCGTGCTGCTCCAGGAAGGTCTCCAGGCGCTTGATGATGTGGCTCTGCATGGCCATTTCATCCTTGATGCCCAGCGCACGCATGCGCTGCTGCACCTGTTTCGAGGCTTCCCACTGGTCCTTGACCGCCTCGTCGCCGCCGACGTGCACGTACTTCGCAGGGAACAGCGCGATCACTTCTTCCAGTACGTTCTCGAGGAAGGTGACGGTGCTGTCCTCCACGTTGAACAGGTTCGGGAACACGCCCCATTCGCTGATCGGCTTCAGCGGGGTGTTGATCGAACCCAGTTCCGGGTACGCGGCGATCGCCGCGGTGGCATGGCCGGGCACATCGATTTCTGGAATCACCTGGATATGCAGCCTGGCGGCATAGGCGATCACTTCGCGGATCTGCTCCTGCGTGTAGAAGCCGCAGTAAGGATGCTCCTTGCCACTGGCCAGATCGATGCCACTGTCGCCGGCCGGCAGGCGGCAGCTGCCCACCTCGGTCAGCTTCGGGTAGCGCTTGATCTCCATGCGCCAGCCCTGGTCATCGGTGAGGTGCCAATGGAAGGTATTGAGCTTGTGCGCGGCCATGGCATCGAGCACATGCTTGATCTCGTCCAGGCTCTGGAAGTGCCGCGCCGAGTCGAGCATGAAACCGCGCCAGCCGAAGCGCGGCGCGTCCTGGATCTGCACCGCCGGCAGCACGCCGTTGCTGCCACCCGTGGCCAGCTGGGCAAGCGTGGTTGCGCCGTAGAACAGGCCGGTTTCGTTGCCGGCCTGCACCAGCACGCCCTGCGCGGTGCTTTCCAGCGTGTAGCTCTCACCACTGTCGCGGAAGGTCGGGATGATCTGGAAGCGGATGCTGCCCGACGTGCCTGCCGCCTTGCCTTGGGCCGGCGTAAGGCGCGGACCGCCGCTGCGGGCCAGCAGGTCGGCGAACTGGGTGGCGACGCGCTGCGCGGCTTCGCCTTCGGCGTGCAGCGCGGTATCGGCGCGTACGGTGATGCCGCTACCCAGGCCGGGCTGCACCGTGGCCGGGGCGGGAATCAGCATCAGGCTGCCGGCACGCAGCTGCGGACCCGGTGCTTCAGCGGCCGGCGTGGGATCGGCGGCGAGTGCGGGCAGTGCCGGCAACAGGGCGAGCAGGCTGCCCAGCAGCACTGCGCTGCGCATCCGGGCGCGGGAAGGCTTGACCATCGGAACGACTCCTTGGAACGGTGCGATGAACGCTATACATGAAAAACGCCGGGCCCGGAATGACCCAGGCCCGGCGTGCGTGCACGACTCGGCGATGTTGCTGCCGCTGGATCAGTACTTGAAGCGGAAGTTGAGGTAGTACTGGCGACCGTTGCTGTAGAACGAGGTCGGGATGGCCGCGGTCTGGTAGTACTTGTAGGTCGGGTTGTTGAGGTTCAGGCCATCCAGGCTGATGCTCAGCCAATCGGTGGCCTTGTAGCTCAGCGATGCCGACAGCGTGCCGAAATCATCCTGGTAATACGGGTTGGTGCCCGACAGGCTGATCAGGAACGAGGAACGGCGGGTGTAGCTGACCCGGGCGCCAAAACGCTCGTTCTCGAAGTAGGCACCCACGTTGTAGGTGTTCTTCGAGGTGCCCAGCAGGTTGTGCGAACCATCCGACCAGGTGTGCGAGGTGGTGCCGTTGGCGTAGGTGTAGTTGGCATTGATGCCGAAGTACTCGCCGATCGGCTGCTCGTAGGCCACTTCCACGCCGGTGACCTTGCCGTCGGCATTGATCGGGGTGGAGATCTGGTAGGTCTCAAGCTGGTTGGTCAGTTCGCTGTAGAGCTGGCGCGAGACCACGTCGAAGGCGATGTAGTCCTTCAGCTTCATGTGGTACGCACCCACCGACAGCAGGCCGCGCGGCATGAAGTACCACTCCAGGTTGGCATCCAGGTTGGTCGACAGGGTCGGCTTGAGGTTCGGATTGCCGCCGCCGCCGGTGCGGTTCAGGTCCGAGCCGTACGAGGACGCGCCCAGTGCCGAGTAGTCCGGCAGGGTCTGGGTCTGCGAGGCGGCGACACGCAGCACCAGCGAGTCGTCCAGGTCGAACTTGATGTTGGCGCTGGGCAGGACACGGTTGCGCTTGTTCTGGAAGGCCAGGCGCTCCCACATGCCGAACAGGCTGCTGACATCGGCATCTGCGGCCTTGCTGACGGCGTTGTAGGTGTCGATGTCCTGCTTGATGTTGACGTAGCGCAGGCCGACGTTGCCGCTCCACCAGTCGCCGCGGAAGTTGGCCTGCACGTAGCCGGCGAAGTTCTTTTCCTTCACCTTCCACTCGGCGCCATAGTTGTGGCGACCGGTCGGGCCGTCATTGCCGGCCAGCCAGGTGGAGTTGTTGGTCACCGCGTCCTTCAGCGCGCCCGGGGTGAAGTACCACAGGTTGCGCGGGAAAGTGCCGCCGATGTCACCGGCAAAGCCGCTGGGATAGTTGGCCGTGGCACCGTTCTTCAGCGCGCTCCAGATGTCACCCGGGGTTGCACCTTCCGGCGACAGCGCTTCGCGCTTGTGGTCGGCGAAACGCAGGCCGAAGTCGATCGAGCTCAGTACGCCGCCATCATTGAAGTACTGGTTGAAGTCGAGCGTGGCCCACTTCTCCTTGTCTTCAGCGGTGACCTGCTGGTTGCCCCAGGTGCCGAAGCTGGTCACGCCGTTGGGCGAGAGGTCGCCGCCGACGTTCCAGTCGATCGGCGAGCCATTGCCGTGGGTGGCCCAGCTGGCGCCGCCGCCGTTGGCCAGGGTGACCTCGGCGATGTACTGGCGCGGCGTCTCGCCGGTGCCCTTGGTGCTGCCGGCCTGGAACGTGGCGGTCAGGCTGTCGCTGATCTGCCAGTCGGCATCGAAGGTGACATAGCTCGACTTGGCCTTCGACTCGCGGTAGATCATGTCGTACACCGCATAGTCGGTGCCCGGCACGCCCCTGTAGCTGGCGTTGGTCAGCACGCCGTCCTTGACCACATAGCCCGGATCCGGCGCCTGCGACTTGGCGAAGCTGTTGCCGAACATCATGAAGTTGCGGTTGTAGTTGTTGGCCTTCAGCTCGGAGCTGAAACCATTCAGGCCCAGGGTGAGGCTGTCGCTCGGCTTGAACTGCAGCGAGACCAGGCCGCCCTTGCGTTCGCGGGTCTGTTCGAACAGGGTCGAACCCAGCAGGCCCGGCACGTTGACGCCGATCAGGTCCGGATTGGTCTTGGCGACCGGGTCGCCGGCGCCGATCTTGAAGAAGCCGCCCGGGATTTCCTGCGCTTCACGGCGCAGTTCGCGCTTCTGGCTGAAGCCCTGCACCATCACGCCGAAGGTGCCTTCGTCGTTCTTGTAATTGAACAATGCCGAGTACTGCGGATCGGTCGATTTGGCCAGGTCCGAACGCACCGCACCGATGGAGCCTTCCGCGGTGAACGGCTTGGAGAACTCCAGCGGCTTGCGGGTGATGATGTTGACGGTACCGGTGGTACCGCCGTCCTGCAGCTTGGCCTGCGAGGACTTGTTCACTTCCACCGAGCTGACCAGTTCCGACGGCAGCAGCGAGTAGCTGACGCTGCGGCCGACGTTGTTGCCCTGGCTGAGCACGAACCAGTCGGCCGAGCCGACGGTGTGGCCGTTGATAAGGGTCTGGGTCAGGCTCGGGCTGGTGCCGCGCAGGCTGACACGGTCGGCTTCATCGAAGCCACCTTCGTCGGCGCTGGACGAGCTGATGTTCACGCCGGGCAGGCGCTGCAGGGTATCGGCAACGTTGTGCGCGGGCAGCTTGCCCACGTCTTCGGCGGTGACCACTTCCACGCGCGCATTGGCTTCGCGCTTGGTGTCCAGCGACTTCTCCATCGAGCCACGGATGCCGGTAACGGTCACGGTGTCCAGATCGGTGGCGGTCGGGGCCGCCTGCTGCGCGTGCGCACTGAAGGCGATGCAGCTGACGATGGCGGCCGAAAGCAGGGTCTTGCGGGTGTTCATGATGTCTCTCCTCATCACTCGATTGGGTGCCGGCGGCGGTGTTCGGTTACGGTTGCGATGACATGCGCGGGGCGGCGGCGAAGTCCCGTGCGTTGGCGTGCCACGTACTGCGTGCTGCGATTGCGTTGAAGCCTGTTGCGGTGTCAGGCGGCCGACTGCTGCAGGTACCAGCTGGCAGCGCCAACCACGCCCAGCTGGCCGTGCTCGACGACCTTTACCGGGATGCGTGCCAGCGCTTCGCCCATCGGCCCCTTCTGCAGGTAGCGTTCGACGAAGGTGCTGGCGTGCAGGTATTCGCGGATCTGCGGCAGGATGCCGCCGGCCAGGTAGACACCACCGTGGGCGCCGTAGAACAGCGCCATGTCGCCGATGGTGCTGCCGAGCAGGCCACAGAACACATCCAGCGCCTGGCGCGCATGCGCATCGGTATCGGCCATGGCCGCAGCGGTGACTGCGTCGGGGCTTGCCAGGGTCGGCGCCTGCCCCTGCAGCGCGCACACCGCACGGTACAGGTTCATCAGGCCGGGGCCGGAGATCGCATGCTCGATCGACACGTGCGCGCGGTCGCGCTGCATGTGGCGGACGATGGCCATTTCCAGTTCGGTGCTGGCCGCCAGGGTCGGCTGGCCGGCTTCGGTGGGCAGGACCACCGGGCCGTGCGCGGTGGGGATCCACAGCGCTGCACCGAGGCCGGTGCCGGGGCCGACCACCAGGGTCGGGCCACGCGCGGCGGTCTCCGGCCCGCACAGGTGCAACACGCCACTGGCGTCCACCTGCGCGGCGGCGTAGGCCACCGCTTCGAAATCGTTGACGATGTAGACCCGCTGCAGGCCGACCTCGGCTTCCACCTGGCGCGCCGACAGCGGCCACGGCAGGTTGGCGGTGATCACCGTGCCGTCTTCGCGGGCATAGCCGGCGCTGGCGACCACGCAATGCGTGGGCCGCGGGCCTTCGCCCAGGAAGTCGGACAGGATCGCGCTGAGGCCGGCATGGTCGGCATTGCGGTACTTGCGGTACTCCAGCACCTGCACCGGATGGGTGGCGTCACCGCTGGCCTGGACCCGGGCCACGCGCACATGGGTGCCACCGACGTCGGCGGCCAGGAACGAGGGCGCGACGCGGGACAGGACATGCGACGGGGCGGGGTGGCTGGCGATCACGCGGGCTCCTGCTGCAGGTGGGCCGGCCCGGGGATCGGGGGCGGCGATTGGGGCGGAGTCTGTAACCGCGCTGACAACGATGTCAACGAGTTCGTGACACTTTCGTTGCTGCGTCGCAACGAATGCGGCGCGCAGTAAACGTTTACACGGTGTGAGTGCGGGTTTCACGTGGGAACCATTGGTGCACGGGGCTCTAGGCCTGCCGCGCATTCAGCGGGGCGTACCGCGGTGGGCTTGCGCAGTGCAGCACGAGGTTCAGGCAGGCGTGCATGGAAGTTGACAAACCGCCGTTGTCCATCGAAAGAATGTGACAACGTTGTTCCCAGCCACTCTCCGACGCCGCGTTCTGCGGCCGTCGCCGCAGGAGCCCTCCTGATGTCCGCCGTCCCCGCTGCAAGCGCGCGCCCGAACGTGGCCACCTCCATCGCCATCGTTGGCGTGTTGTTCTTCCTGATCGGCTTCTTCACCTGGCTCAACGGCCCGCTGATCACCTTCGTCAAGTTGGCCTTCGAACTCAGCGAGGTCGGTGCCTTCCTGGTGCTGATGGTGTTCTACCTGTCCTATTTCTTCCTGGCCCTGCCGGCGTCCTGGATCCTTCGCCGCACCGGCATGAAGAAGGGCCTGAGCCTGAGCCTGCTGGTGATGGCCGGGGGGGCCGCGCTGTTCGGTGAATTCGCCACCCAGCGCTGGTACCCGGGCGCGCTCGGCGGTCTGTTCGTGATCGGCAGCGGCCTCGCCCTGCTGCAGACCGCGATCAACCCCTACATCTCGATCCTCGGCCCGATTGAAACGGCGGCACGCCGCATCGCGCTGATGGGCATCTGCAACAAGATCGCCGGCATGCTGGCGCCGGTGCTGATCGGCACCCTGGTGCTGCACGGCATCGGCGATCTGGACAAGCAGGTGCAGGCCGCCGACGCGGTCACCAAGGTCGCGCTGCTCAACGAATTCGCCGCCAAGATCCATGCGCCGTACCTGGCGATGGCCGCGCTGCTGGTGGTGCTGGCGGTGGCCGTGCTGTTCTCGCCTCTGCCGGAGATCAAGTCCTCCGAAGCCAATGCAACGCCGTCAGGTGCACCGGGAACGGCCGAGCGCCGCAGCATCTTCCAGTTCCCGCATCTGTGGCTGGGCGTGCTGTGCCTGTTCGTGTACGTAGGCGTGGAAGTCATGGCCGGTGATGCGATCGGAACCTACGGTCACGGTTTCGGCTTGCCGCTGGACCAGACCAAGATGTTCACCTCGCTGACGCTGGGTGCGATGTTGGCCGGCTACGTGGTCGGCCTGCTGGCGATCCCCGGCCTGGTCTCGCAGTCGCGCTACCTGACCATTTCGGCAGTGATGGGCGTGGTGTTCTGCCTGGGCGCCTGGGCCACCCACGGCTACGTCTCGGTGGCCTTCGTGGCCCTGCTGGGCTTCGCCAACGCCATGATGTGGCCGGCCATCTTCCCGCTGGCGATCCGCGGCCTGGGCCGCTTCACCGAGACCGGCTCGGCCCTGCTGGTGATGGGCATCGCCGGCGGCGCGATCATTCCGCAGCTGTTCGCCGTGCTCAAGCAGCACATCGACTTCCAGCTGGTGTTCGTGCTGCTGATGGTGCCGTGCTACCTGTACATCCTGTTCTACTCGGTGATCGGCCATCGTGCCGGCCTGCCGCAGGACAAGGCCTGATCGGCGATGATGGACTGCAGCCAACCCCAGGGAAAACCCATGCGCAGAGCGACCATCAAGGACGTTGCGGAGAAGGCCAAGGTCTCGCTGAAGACGGTCTCGCGGGTGATCAACAATGAGCCCTCGGTGATGCAGGCCACCCGTGCGCGGGTGCTCCGTGCCATCGCCGAGCTCGACTACGAGCCCGATCCGTCCGCGCGCAACCTGCGCAGCGGCACTACCTTCGTGATCGGGCTGGTCTACGACAACCCGAACCCGTACCACATCATCGGCGTGCAGAACGGCGTGCTGGCCGCGTGCCGCGAGACCGGTTTCGGCCTGCAGATCCATCCCTGTGATTCGAGCTCGCCGTTGCTGGCCGATGAACTGGCCGACTGGGTGCAGCGCTCGCGGCTGGCCGGGCTGGTGTTGACCGCACCGATGTCCGAGCGCCGAGACCTGATCCAGGCGCTGACCGCGCGTGGCATCAAGCTGGTGCGCATCATCGCCGCCACCGAAGACCCGGCCGACGGCGCCTGCGTGTTCGTCGACGACCGCGAGGCGGCCTACGAGATCACCGAGCACCTGATCCAGCTCGGTCACCAGCGCATCGGTTTCCTCTGGGGCGGCAGCTCGCACCGCTCCTCGGGCGAACGCTATGCCGGCTACGAAGCGGCGCTGAAGGACTACGGCATGACCGTGGACAAACACCTGGTGGTGCAGGGCGATTACACCTTCGACGATGGTTTCCGTGGGGCGCGCCGCCTGCTGGCGCTGCGCGAACCGCCCACCGCCATCTTCGGTTCCAACGACGAAATCGCTGCCGGCGTGCTGGCCGCCGCCAAGTCGGCCGGCATGAACGTGCCCTACGACCTGTCCATCGCCGGTTTCGAGGACAGCCCGTTCTCGCGCCAGTCGTGGCCACCGCTGACCACCGCCAAGCAGGCCACCGAGGACATCGCCCGCCACGCCGCGCGCCTGCTGATCGCACAACTGCGCAGCGACGCCTACGACGATGCGCCGGCACCGCTGCACAACCAGGGCTTCGTGCCGCAGCTGGTGGTGCGCGGCTCGACCGCGCCGATGCGCCCGGCCGGCGCACGCCCCCTTCCTTCCGATCCTGCCTGAGCCCGCCATGTCGCTGTCAGACCCCACGTCCACCCTGATGTTCGCCGAGGCCGCCGAAGCGGCCGACGTGGTTGCCCGCCAGTTCTCGCGCAACCACGCCACCCTGGAAACCCTGGCCGCCAGCCTGCGCGCGGCGCCGCCGCCGTTCGTGGTCACCTGTGCACGCGGCAGCTCCGACCATGCCGCCACCTACGGCAAGTACCTGCTGGAAACCCAGCTGGGCCTGGTGGTTGCGTCGGCCTCGCCGTCGGTGGGGTCGGTCTATGCCGCACCGCTGCAGCTGCGCGGTGCGCTGTTCATCGTCATTTCGCAGTCGGGCAAGAGCCCGGACCTGCTGCGCAACGCCGAGGCGGCCAAGGCCGCTGGCGCACGCGTGATCGCGCTGGTCAACGTCGAGGATTCGCCGCTGGCGCAGCTGGCCGACACGGTCATTCCGCTGCATGCCGGTGCCGAAAAGAGCGTGGCGGCGACCAAGAGCTACCTGGCCTCGCTGGCTGCACTGCTGCAGCTGGCCGCCTACTGGAAGCAGGACAGCAGCCTGCGCAACGCGCTGGACCTGCTGCCGGACGCGATGCGTGAAGCCTGGCAGTGCGACTGGAGTGCGGTGACCGAAGGCCTGGTCGAGGCCACCAACCTGTTCGTGCTCGGCCGTGGCCTGGGCTTGGGCGCGGCGCAGGAAGCGGCGCTGAAGTTCAAGGAAACCTGCAGCCTGCACGCCGAAGCCTACAGCTCGGCCGAAGTGAAGCATGGCCCGATGGCGCTGGTCGACCGCGGCTTCCCGGTGCTGGCCTTCGCCCAGCCCGACGAAACCGGCGCCGGCACCCGCGCGGTGGTCGAGGAATTTTCTGCACGGGGCGCGCAGGTGTGGCTGGCCGGGGCCGGCGGCAACCTGCCGGTGGCGGCCGCACCGCACCCGCTGTGCGCACCGCTGCTGACCGTGCAGAGCTTCTACCGCGCGATCAATGCGCTGGCGCTGCGTCGTGGCTTCAACCCGGATCTGCCGCCGCATCTGAACAAGGTTACGGAGACGGTGTGATGGCAACGGTGCTGCGCAACGCCCGCATTCTCGCCGGCGATGATTTCCGCGATGACCTGGCGGTGGTGATCGAAAACGGGCAGATCACCGCTCTGTTGCCCGACGCCGCACCACAGCTTGGCCATGCTGCCGAGCAGGTGGACCTGGGCGGCGGCTGGCTGCTGCCCGGCTTCATCGACGTGCAGGTCAATGGCGGTGGCGGCGCGTTGTTCAACAACACGCCCGATGTTGCCTCGCTGCGTACCATCGCGCAGGCTCACCGCCGCTTCGGTACCACCGCGATGCTGCCCACGCTGATCAGCGATGACGTGGCGGTGATGCGCGAAGCCATCGGTGCGATGCGCGAGGCGATCGCGCAGGGCGTGCCGGGCGTGATCGGCATCCATCTCGAAGGGCCCTACATCGCGCCGACGCGCAAGGGCACGCACGATGCCAGCAAGTTCCGCGTGCCGGACGAAGAAGAGATCGCGCTGGCCGCGTCGCTGGACAACGGGGTGACCCTGCTGACCCTGGCGCCGGAGCGCGTGCCGCTGGACACCATCCGCGCGCTGGTCGAACGTGGCGTGATCGTGGCCGCCGGCCACACCGCAGGCACCTACGAAGAGATCCGCGCCGGCCTGGATGCCGGTGTGCGTGGCTTCACCCATCTGTACAACGCGATGTCGCCGCTGCAGGGCCGTGAGCCCGGCGCGGTGGGCGCTGCGCTGGAAGACCGCGACAGCTGGATCGGCATCATCGTCGATGGCGTGCACGTGCATCCGGCCAGCCTGCGCGTGGCACTGGCGGCCAAGCCGCGCGGCCGCCTGCTGCTGGTGACCGATGCGATGCCGCCGGTCGGTGCGGATGATCCCAGCTACGTGCTGTACGGCGAAACCATCACCGCCATCGACGGCGTGGTGCGCAATGCCGCCGGTTCGCTGGCGGGCTCGGCGCTGGACATGGCCACGGCGGTGCGCAACACCGTGCAGCTGCTCGGCCAGCCGCTGGCCGAAGCCGCGCGCATGGCTTCGACCTACCCGGCGCAGTTCCTCAATGTCGACGACCGCCTGGGCCACATCGCCGAGGGCTACCAGGCCGACCTGGTGCTGCTGGATGACGCCCTGCAGGTACGTGGCACCTGGATTGCCGGACAGTACGAGGCCGCCTGATGAACAGTACGCCGCCACGCCGTCTGGGCTCGATCGATGCCCTGCGCGGCATCACCGTGGCGGCGATGCTGCTGGTCAACAATCCAGGCGACTGGAGTGCAGTGTTCGCGCCGCTGCGCCATTCGGAATGGCATGGCTGCACGCCTACCGATCTGGTGTTCCCGTTCTTCCTGTTCCTGGTGGGCGTGTCGATGGCCTTCAGCGTGGCACCGCGCGCGCTGGATGCCGCTGCGCGTCCTGCACTGGCGCGCGGTGTGCTGGAGCGCGCGCTGCGCATCCTGGTGGCCGGTGCGCTGCTGCACCTGCTGATCTGGTGGGCGTTGGATACCCATCACTTCCGCATCTGGGGCGTGCTGCAACGCATCGCGGTGTGTGCGGCGTTGGTGGGCGTGCTGGCGGTCTACGCGCGGCCGCGCGTGCAGGCCGGCATGCTTGTTGGACTGTTGGTGGGGTACACGGTGCTGCTGCTGGGCGTCGGTGACCTGGCGCCGTGGACCAACCCGGCCAGCCGCCTGGACACCACGCTGTTCGCACCGTGGATCTATCAATGGCATGCCGATACCCGCCTCGGCCATGACCCGGAAGGATTGCTGAGCACGCTGGGTGCACTGGCCAGTACCGTGCTCGGCCTGTTGGCCGGTGGCCTGCTGCGCAGCGGGCGTTCGACGGCACTGGCCGGGCTGGCCGTGGCGACCGCCGTGCTGGGCCTGTTGCTGGCCGGGGTGCTGCCGTTGAACAAGCAGCTGTGGACGCCCAGTTACGTGCTGTGGACCGGTGGCCTGGCCGCGCTGGCGCTGTGGCTGGGCCACGTGCTGATAGACCTGAAGGGATGGCCGGCGCTGGGCCGGCGCTTCGGCGTCAATGCGATCACCGCGTATCTGGGGGCCTCGGTGATGTCGGTGGCGTTGATGGCCAGCGGTGCCTGGAGCTGGATCTGGCAGCAGCTGGCCGCCGCGATGCCGCAGGCGCTCGAGCTGGCATCGATGCTGCAGGCGCTGGCGTTCGTCGCACTCTGGTGGGGCGTGGCATGGTGGCTGGACCGGCGGAAGATCTACCTGAAGATCTGACCCCATCCGCCAACGCCATCCACGCATGGCGTGGATCTACCAGGTGCCACGATTGAATCGATTGGCGATGCAGGATCAGTAGATCCACGCCATGCGTGGATGCTTTGCGCGTGATTCCGGATGCCGGAAAAATGAACGATTTCAGCCACATCACATTGGCGTGAGGGCCCGGCGATTTCACATCCGAAATGTGATTTCCCGCACGCAAGTTCACCTATCGAAACGGTTCACATCACGCCAGACTGCACACGCAGCAGTGTGCATTTGCAGTTCCTGATTCCCTGTCCAGGAGAACTGTATGACCCGTGCCGTCCCGCGCGCTTTCCGTCCGCGCCGCCTCACCGTTTCCGTGCTTCAGGCACTGGCTGTCCCGTCCATGGTGCTGTTGACCGCCAGCGCCGCCTGGGCTGGCTGCAGCACCGTCGCGCCGGTCACCGGCCAGACGGTCACCTGCGATGCCAACGCGCCGAATCCGCAGACGGTGCCTATCACAGCCAGCGGCGAAGCGGGCATCACCGTCAACGTCGCCAGCGGTGCCCAGTTGCAGCAGAGCGGTGGTGGCAGTGCGATTTCGCTGGTCGGGGCCGGCGGGCACCTGCTGTCCAACCTCGGCACGATCAGTTCGGTGGGGGGGGGGGCGGTCCAGCTCGGTGGCGGCAGCCGTGTCGAGAATTCGGGCAGCATCAGCACCGGCAACAACATCGCGCTGCAGTTCGTTGGCGCCGGCGACAGCGTGTTGGTCAACCGTGGAACGATCAGCGGGCGCACTGGCGTACAGTTCGATTCGGGCAACGACCGCCTCGAGATGCAGGCCGGCAGCATCAGCGGCGGCGTCCTGCAAGGAGATGGCAACGATGTGCTGCTGCTGGGCAATGGCACCATCGACAGCATCGACCAGGGTAGCGGCGATGACCAGATGACCGTCACCGGCGGCACCGTCACCGGCGTGGTGGCGCAGGGCAGTGGCCGCGATGATTTCGTCATGAGTGGCGGCACGATCGGCGCGCTGCAGCAGGGCGACAACATCGATACCTTCCGCATGAGCGGTGGCCGCATCGTCGGTGCGTTCGAAGATGGCGACCAGGCCTGGATGACCGCAGGCCGCATCGGCCGCGTCAACATGAAGCTGGACAAGAACCTGTGGGACCAGTCCGGCGGTACTGTTGATGGCAACGTGGTGACCGGCTTCGACACCGACACCATCATCATTTCGGGCACGGCCTACATCGGCGGCAACATCAGCGTCAGCGGCGGCAACGACAGCGTGACCATCACCGATGGTACCGTGCGCGGGCAGATACTGCTCAGTACCGGCGATGACACCTTCAACTGGAGCGGCGGTGGCATTGTCTACGGTGCGATCGACATGGGCCCAGACAACGACGTGGCCAACCTCAGCAACCTCAACCAAGGCAACCTGGGTGCGGTGCCGCTGTTCGACGGGGGCAGTGGCATCGACCAGCTCAACCTGAGCAACGTCAAGACCGCAGGCGTGGGCCGCTTCCAGAACTGGGAGGCGATCAGCCTGGCCAACAGCACGGAGCTGAGCTTCGATGGCGACCTGGTGCTGGGCGACAGCGCAACCGGCACCGGTACGCTCACGGTGGACGACACCAGCACCGTCTACGCGGGCAGTGGCGGCCATGCCATCCGCCCATTCAACAGTGCTGCACTGGTGGAGATGGTCAATGCCGGGCGCATCGACCTGACCGGTACCGGCGCCGGCGACGTGTTCACCGTGCGTGGCAACTACCGTGGTGACGGCGGGGGCCTGTACCTGCGTACCGTGCTGGGCGCGGACAACTCGCCCAGCGATCGCCTGGTGATCGATGGCGGTATCGCCACCGGCACCACCGGCATCGGCGTACTCAATGCCGGCGGCAGCGGCGCGGCCACGCTGGCCGACGGCATCCTGGTGGTGCAGGCCTTGAATGGTGGCCGCACCGCGCCGGGCGCGTTCTCGCTGTTTGCACCGGTCGCGGCCGGTGCCTACGAGTACTTCCTGTTCAAGGGCGGTGTCAGTGCCGGCACCAGCGAGAACTGGTACCTGCGTTCGACGCTGGTGACCGGCCCGACGCCGGCACCCAACGGTGGTGGCAGCGCCACCCCACCGCCGTTGACGCCGC
>NZ_JAOCGL010000050.1:0-29707 GCF_029842485.1 Stenotrophomonas sp. GD03777 | reverse complement strand
CCGCGTCCAGGTACTGCAGCACATCCAGCAACAGGACGTGTCCAGGCTGCGCCGGCAGTGGCGCCTGCACGTCCAGGCAGTCGAAGCGCACAGCGTGCAGGCCGGCGGCGGCACGCTGGGCACGGGTGATCTTGCCGGCATCCACGTCCACGCCGAGGTAGGGGTGGGTGCCGCTGCGCTGGCGCAGCACGTGGGCGAACAGGCCCAGCCCGCACCCCAGGTCCAGTAAGGGTTGCCCGTCGTCGGGCAGATGCTGCAGCACGCCGTCATACAGCGGGTCGCTGCCGAGCTTGCCGCGGGTGTAGTAGTAGTCGCGGCGGCTGCCCCAGGCCCGTGCCGGGCGGAACGCTTCGGCGATCGCGCGGGCCTGCGGGGCGGTCAGCGGTGTGCAGGGCAGGGGCGGGCCGTTCCGTGGCGTACCATCCATCGTGTCAGTCCGTGCCACCGAGCAGGTGTGCGGCGACCGGCAGCGCGCGCGCGCTCCACAGTGCGTACATCCGCGCCGACGGGTGCAGGCCGTCTTCGGCGATCATTGCCGGGTTGTCACCCTGGTCACGGCTGATGTCGGTGATGTCGACGAAGGCCACGTCCTGCTGGGTGCTGATCACCTCGGCCGCTGCGTTGAACTCGTCGGTCTCGATCTCGATGGTGGCCAGGTCGCGGCCGCTGCCGGCACCGAACGGCGTCGCGCCCCAGTCGGGGAAGGACAGCACCAGCACACGCCCGGGGCGGCCCCCGGCAAAGCCGATCGCCCGCTGAAGCAGGGCCTGGAACTGTACGCGGTACTCGTCCAGCGGCCGGCCGCGGTACTGGTTGTTGACGCCGATCAGCAGGCTGACGAAATCGAACGGACCCTGGGGTGCGGCCGCATCGATGCCGGCGTCCAGCTCGTCGGTGGTCCAGCCGGTGGTGGCGATGGTCTGAGGGTCGGCCAGCGCCACATCCTGCGCACGCAGGGCGGCGGCCAGCTGGTGCGGCCAGCGGCCTTCGACGGCAACGGCTTCTCCGACGGTGTACGAGTCGCCCAGCGCCAGGTAGGACAGCGCCACCGCTCAGGCCACCGAACGGCGCGGCTTCAGCGGCACGACCTTGGTCGCGTCCTCGGCACGCCGGGCCAGCACGCGGTCGATGCGGGCGAACACATCGCGCATCACCGAGGCTTCCGGCAACAGGGTCACGCGGAAATGATGGCGGTAGGGCACGTTGAAGCTGGAACCCGGTACCACCAGCACGCCTTCGTTGTTCATCAGGTCCAGCGCGAAGTTGTGGTCGTCAAAGCCCTTGGCAGCGGCACCGACCACGGCCGGGAACGCATACAGCGCACCGGCCGGCGCGACCAGCGACAGGTGCTCGCTGGCTTCGCAGGCGTCGATCACCGCACGGCGGGTTTCATACAGGCGGCCACCCGGGGTGCACAGTTCGGAGATGGTGTCCGGGCCGTTCACTGCGGCCTCGATGGCGTACTGGCCCGGTACGTTGGCGCACAGGCGCAGCGCGCCCAGCAGGTCCAGCGCGGCGCGGAAGTCGCCCAGGCGCGCGTCGTCGCCGCTGAGGTGGGCCCAGCCCACGCGCCAGCCGCAGGCACGGTGCACCTTGCTCAGGCCGCTGAAGGTCAGGCACGGATGGTCGCCGGCCAGCGGCGCGACCGGCTGGAACACCGCATCGTCGTACAGGATCTGGTCGTAGATCTCATCGACCAGCAACAGCAGGTTGTGGCGTCGTGCGATCTCGACCACGCGCTCCAGCAGTTCGCGCGGGTAGCTGGCGCCGCTGGGGTTGTTCGGGTTGATCAGCACGATGGCGCGGGTGCGTGACGACACCAGTGTCTCGATCTCGCTCGGGTCCGGCTGGAAGCCGTTTTCGGCGGCGCAGCGGTAGTACACCGGTCGGCCATCGTTGAGGATGGTGGAGGCCGACCACAGCGGGTAGTCCGGCGACGGCACCAGCACCTCATCGCCCGGATTGAGCAGTGCGCGCAGCGACAGGTCGATCAGCTCGCTGACACCGTTGCCGACGAACACGCGGTCCGGGTGTGCATCCGGTGCGCCGCGGCGGGCGTAGTAATCGGCGATGGCTTCACGCGCCACCGGCAGGCCCTGCTGGTGGGTGTACGGGTCGGTGCGGCCCATGTCGTCGGCGATCGCGCGCTGCAGGTGCTCGGGTGCGCGGAAACCGAAGTTGCCCGGGTTGCCGATGTTGAGCTTGATCAGCTTGCGGCCCTGCGCCTCCAGCTCCCGCGCTCGCCGGGCCAGTTCTCCGCGGATCTCGTAGCGCACTTCGGAAAGGCGCTCGCGGATGGCCAGGGGCTTGGGCGAAAGGGTGGACATGGGGGCTGGGCCGTCAAAAGGCATGGGGATTCCATCCTACCGGAATTGCTGCAGTGCATGGCAACGGCTCCGCGCCTGCCATTGCTGGGCTGGCCGGGGGCCGTCACAGGTAGAATGGCGGCGATGACCCAGACCCCCGATTTCATCGCCCTGCAGACCATCGGCTGGCCCTGGCCGGGCCCGGCGCAGCAGGCCGACTGGCAGGCCATGATGGCCGCGCACCCGCAGGCCCGCCCGGCGCGGGTGATCGAGCAGCACCGGACCCATTACGTGGTGGCCGATGGCCCGGATGCGGCGATCAAGGCCGAGTCACTGCCGGAATGGCAGCGCCCGCGCTTTCCCAGCCACGAGCGGCCGGCCGTGGGCGACTGGGTGCTGCTGGACGGCATCCGCATCGTTGCGCTGCTGCCGCGTCGCACCGCGATCAAGCGTGGCGCGGCGGGCGAGCACTACCACCAGCAGGTGATCGCAGCGAACATCGATACGGTGTTCATCGTTTGTGGCCTGGATGCCGACTTCAATCCGCGCCGCATCGAGCGCTACCTGCTGCTGGTCGGCGGTGGCGGCGCCGAACCGGTGGTGGTGCTGACCAAGGCCGACCAGACCGAGTACAGCGAGGATGCGCTGGCGGTGCTGGAAGAACTGGAGATGCAGGGCATCGCGTTGCATGCGATCAACGGCCTGGATGCCGACAGTGTGGCGGTGCTGCAACCGTGGCTGGGCCCGGGCCGCACGGTGGTGCTGGTGGGCTCCTCCGGTGCCGGCAAATCCACGCTGACCAACACCCTGCTCGGCGAGCAGCGGATGAAGACCAACGCGGTGCGTGCCAACGATTCGCGCGGCCGCCACACCACCACCCATCGCGCGTTGATGCCGCTTCCGACCGGCGCCTGCCTGATCGACACCCCCGGCATGCGCGAGCTGAAACCGACCGGCGAAGAAACGCTGTCCGAAGGTGGCTTCGCCGACATCGAAGCGCTGGCCACGCAGTGCCGTTTCAACGACTGCAAGCACCAGCAGGAACCGGGCTGTGCTGTCCGCGCAGCGATCGACGCTGGCGAGATCGAAGAGAGCCGGCTGCTGAACTACTTCAAGCTGAAGGAAGAAGTGGCTGCCGCTGCCGCCAAGCTGGCGGTGCGCCAGGCCGAGACCGCGCAGGAACGTGGCGGCAGGAAGGGCAAGGGCCAGCAGTTCCGCCCGGCCGCCAAGCCGCGCCGGCGCTGATGGGTGTCGGGGTCGGATCCCATTGCCTCGCAATGGGCTCCGACCCCTGTATTGAACCCGCGTCTGCCTGCTTCGGGTGGGTGCCAACCTTGGTTGGCACGAATCTGTCCGCAGCCCGCCGTCGGCGCATGCCAACCAAGGTTGGCACCTACCAAAGCAAGGGCAGGGCGCTATAGTCCGCCCATGGAACCGACCGCGACGCTGGACCATGAGGTGGCCCACCATGCAGCGCTCGATGCGCGCCTGGTCGAGGCCGTGGGAGGCATCCGCCTGCTGGGGCTGACCAGCTGGCCGGCCACGCTGCAGGCACCGTTCCTGGACAGCGTGGCACGTGGCCAGCCGGTGCTGCCGAAGGTGGATTACCCACGGCTGGACTTCAGCGAAGAACGTCGCGCGCTGGCTGTGATCGCCGCTGACTGCGATGACAGCCATCCGCTGGGCCACTACGTGCGGCAGTCGGCACAGAGCTGGGACCTGGCCGCGCAGCTGCTTGAGGGGCTGGGCACTGCCGCCGTCGATACCTGTTCGGTGCAGCTGTTCGGCGCGCCCGAGCAGCCGCTGCCGGGCAATGGCCCGAGTACGCGCGACGCGGCGCGCCACTTCATCCAGATTGCCGCCGAACTGGACCACGAACTGCTGGCACCGGAAGAGCAGGTACCGGTCTCGGCCATCGCCCTGCAACTGCAGTTGCAGAACGACCTGGATGCGTTCTTCGAATCGCGCATCATCCAGGTGCAGCTGGATCCGGAGCTGGTGTCCAAGGCGGCTGCCGGCCCGACCCGTATTCGACTGCGCACCAGTGCCCGCTTCAGCGCCTACGACCGCGCGCAGCTGTTCCACCACGAAGCGCTGGTGCATTCGCTGACCGCATTGAACGGCCGCGAACAACCGGTGTTGCCCAGCCTGGCGTTGTCGTCGCCGCGGGTGACGGCCACCCAGGAAGGGCTGGCGACGTTTGCCGAGCAGATCACCGGCAGCATCGACATCGAGCGCCTCAAGCGCATCAGCCTGCGTACCGAAGCGATTGCCATGGCACGCGAAGGCGCCGACTTCATCGAGGTGTTCCGCTACTTCTGCGACGCGGGACAGAACGCGGAAGAGAGTTTCGCCTCGGCGCAGCGCGTGTTCCGCGGCGTGCCGCCGAGTGGCGGCCTGGCCTTCACCAAGGACACGGTGTACCTGCGCGGCCTGGTGTCGGTGCACACCTTCTTCCGCCACATGCTGGCCGAGGACCGCCTGCAGGTCTGCCGCTGGTTGTTCGCCGGCAAGATGAGCCTGGCCGATGCGATCGCGTTCGCACCGTTGTTCGAGGCGGGGGTGCTGAAGCCACCGCGCTGGCTGCCGCATTGGGTGAGCCGGGCGAATGGGCTGGCCGGCATGCTGGCGTTTTCGCTGTTTGCCAACCGGATACGGATGGACCAGCTGGCGCCGGAATGAAATGCGTTGGCGGGATGATGCGCTGGCGCCTCGATTGATATCGCTGGGCGGCGGTGGCGCACCCTGGCCAGGACACGCCGTAAACCCATCCATGGGGGCTCGATCGGCGCATCCATGCGCCTCACGGTCCTGGCCAGGGTGCGCCACCGCCGCCAGACAGTTTCCCGCGCGGGCGGCAGCACATCACCGCGCCGAAGGGATTGCGCTTGAAAATCTTGAAAAGCAAAGAGCCGGGCAATGCCCGGCTCTTTGCTCTTGCTCTTCTTTGTCCTCCGCACCGTGGCGCGGGAAACCGTCGAGCAGGGTCGGATGGGCCGGCGCAGGACCGTTGGCGCCATGGATGGCGCCATCGAGCCCCCATGGATGGGTTTACGGCGTGTCCTGCATGGGCCTGCCTACCCACGCCATGCAGGAACAATCAACGCGCCGCAGCGCCCGCTTTTGACTTAGAACTCCGCCGCCACCGTCATGAACAGCTGCCGCGGTGCGCTCGCATGGATCGCATAGCGCGTGCCCTTCGGATCGGTCGGTGCGAACGAGCTCAGCTGGCCGGCGTAGCGCTTGTTGGTCAGGTTGGTCGCATTCAACGACACCCGAACGTTGCGCAGGCCCAGGCCCGGGCCGAAGTCGTAGCCTGCACCGGCGTCGAAGGTGGTCACCCCCGGCACCGACTGGTCGTTGGTGTAGGTGTAGTAGCGCTTGCCGGTGTACTTGGCACGCAGGCTGGCGAAGAAGCCATCGCGGTTCCAGCTGATCTCGCTGGAGGCCATGCGCTGCGGCGTATCCACCGTGATCTTGCCGGCCACCGGCACGATCGCGCCGCCCGAGGTGTAGTCATCCTCGTAGGTGGTCTTGTTCCAGGACAGCGCGTTGTACCACTGCAGGCCGTCGATCGGCTTGAGGATGAAGGTCAGTTCCGCGCCGTGGCTCTTCACCGAACCGACATTGATGAAGCGCGTTACGCACTCCGGACGCGTGCCGACTTCGATGCTGGAACACGGGTTCAGCGACAGCAGGCGGTTGTCGAACTTCACGTTGTAGGCCGCGATCGAGGCCTGGTACTTCTCGCCGAAGGTACGGAAGCCGGCTTCCAGGCTCTTGGACTTCTCCGGCTCCAGGCCGGCGCTGGCTGCGAACGATTCCGGCGACACCTGCAACGGGCCACCGCTGCCGCCACCGACGAAGGCGGCGATGTTCTCGGCGTACGAGGCGAACAGTTCATTGTTGGCGTTGAGCTTGAAGCCCAGGCCCACCTGCGGCAGCACCGACTTCTTGGCGGTCAGCGTGCCCGAAGCGATGCTGGTTTCCACGCCCGGCTGGGCGGTGGCGCGCATGCGGGTGTTCGGGCTCTTGATGCCCACGTCCACGGTCAGGCGCTGGTCGAGGAAGCGCATGCGGTCCTGCACGTAGAACTGGCGCGTGCGGATGTCGAAATCCTGGTTGAACAGCAGGCGGTCCGGGTTCTTCAGGTACAGGTCGTCCAGGAACGGGCCGCTGATGTAGTAGAAGTTGCGCGACACGTTATGGTCGTTCTGCTCGTACCACAGGCCGGCCTCCAGTTCGTGGATGCCCACCGTCCACGACAGCGCGGCGGTCACACCATCGCGGTTGATCGTGTAGTTGGTGCTGCGGATCGAAATCGGCAGCATCCTGTCGGTGCCCGGGTAGGACGGCTGGCCCGGTGCCCACCAGTGGCCCTGGCCACGGTTGTCGTGGTGGTAGGCCAGCAACTTCAGGCGACCCTGCTCGCCCAGGCGCAGGTCGGCATCGACCGAATAGAGGTTGTCGTCGCGAAGTGCACGGCTCTGGTAGTACGCATCGTCGATGCTGTTGACGCCGCCGCTGAACCTGCAGCGCGCCTTGTTGTAGGTGCCCGGCGCGCAGTACGCAGCAGCGACGGCGCGGTCCCAGTCCGGTGCGTAGATGTTCCAGTCATAGCCCAGGCCGCGGGCCAGCATGTCCTTGGACAGGTAGGCGTAGTTGGCCTGGCTGGCGCGCGAGGTCGCCACGAACGCACCGAAACGGTGGTCGCCGATATTCCACACGGCCTTGGCGTTGAACTGGCGGGTGGTCTGGTTCTGGTACGGCGCGGCCCACATGTCCTGGTCCTGGTGCACGCCGGACACATAGGCCGAGAAGCCGTTGAGGTCGCCGGTGTCCACGCGCAGGTAGCCACGGCGCTGGTTGTTGTCGCCGACGGTGACGCTGGCGCGGCCACCGAATTCAGTGGACGGGTCCATCGAGAAATACTGGATGGTGCCGCCCAGGTTGCTGGTCGAAGCCACGCCCAGCGAACCGATGCCCTGCGACAGCTCGGCACCGGCCAGGTTCTCGGCAATGATCGCGCGGGCAATGCTCAGGCCGTTGTAGTTGCCGTAGCTGTTGTCACCCAGCGGGATGCCGTCCAGCGTGTAGCCGAGGCGGCTCTTGTCGAAGCCACGCAGGCTGATGGTCTGCGATTCCTCATTGGCACCGAAGGCATCGTTGGACTGCACCGACACGCCCGGCAGGCGGTCGAGGATCTTCTGGCCACTGGTACCCGGCGGCAGCACCTGCTTGTCGACGGTGGTGATGCGCTGCACCTGGCGGGTCTCGCCCTGGCCGATCACGGAGACGGTGTCCAGCGTCTGCGCGCTCAGCGCGGCATCGGTGCTGGCGCCGGTATCGGCGGCGGTGGCGGCATGGGCGCTGGTGGCGGCGGAGAGCGCGATCGCCACGGCGATCGTCAGGTGTCGGGTCTGCATGGTGGTCCGTTGCATGGGGGGTGGTCACCGGCACACGTGCGCGGTGCATGGCCACTATGCGAACGGAACATGAAACCTTCTTTACGAAAAACCAACGAACGACGCAGGCGCCCGTGCGTGTCCTGCTACCAGATGGAAAAAGGGGCCGGATCCCCCTCGCGAACGAAGATTCACCGGCCCCGCGCACTCCGTGGGGGAGGGCTCAACCCATGTACAGGCCACCGTTGACCGGATAGTCGGCACCGGTCACGTACGAGGCTTCATCCGAGGCCAGCCACGCGCACAGGCCGGCCACTTCCTCGGGCCGACCCAGCCGGCGCACCGGCACCGAGGCGGCCAGCCGATCCAGTACATCCGGCGGGAAGCTGCTGATCGCCTGGCTGGCGATGTAACCCGGCGACAGCGTGTTGACGGTGACCCCGCGCGAGGCCACTTCGGCGGCCAGTGCACGGCTGAAACCGTGCATCGCGGCCTTGGCGGTGGCGTAGTTCACCTGGCCGATCTGGCCCTTGTGGGCGCTGACCGAACCGATGTTGATGATGCGGCCCCAGCCGCGCGTGGCCATGCCATCGACCACCTGCTTGGTCAGGTTGAACAGCGCATTGAGGTTGGAGGCGATCACCGCGTTCCAGTCTTCCACCGTCATCTGCCGGAAAAGAAGGTCGCGGCTGCCGCCGGAGTTGTTGACCAGCACGTCCACTTCACCGACTTCTGCGCGGACCTTGGCGAACGCGGCGCTGGTCGAGGCCCAGTCGGTGGCGTTGCCTTCGGAGGCGATGAAGTCGAAGCCCTGTTCGCGCTGCTCGCGCAGCCAGTTGGCCTTGCGCGGCGAGTTCGGCGCGCAGCCGGCAACCACGGTGTGGCCGCTGCGGGCCAGGCTCTGGCAGATGGCAGTGCCGACACTGCCCATTCCACTGGTGACGTAAGCGATTCGAAGCGTCATTGCAGAAGGCTCCTTGGCAAAGGGTCAGGCGGCGAGGGGGTAAAGGCCGAACAGCAGGCTGCCGATCATCAGCAGCATCGAGATGGCGATGGCCCACTTCAGGGTGAACTTCTGGTGGTCGGCGAATTCGACCTTGGCTAGGCCCACCAGCAGGTAGGTGGAGGGCACCAGCGGGCTGAGCAGGTGCACCGGCTGGCCGGCCAGCGAGGCGCGCGCCATTTCCACCGGGGTGATGCCGTAGTTGCCGGCGGCCTCGGACAGGATCGGCAGCACGCCGAAGTAGAACGCGTCGTTGGACATGAAGAAGGTGAACGGCATCGACGCCACGGCGGTGATCACCGCCAGGTACGGGCCCCACGACTCCGGAATCACCGCCAGGAAGCTGTGTGACATCGCCTCGACCATGCCGGTGTTGTTGAGGATGCCGGTGAAGATGCCCGCGGCGAAGATCAGCGACACCACCGACAGCACGTTGCCGGCATGGTTGACCACGCGGCGGCGCTGTTCGGCCAGGTTCGGGTAGTTGATCACCAGGGCGATGGCGAAGCCGACCATGAACAGCACCGGCATCGGCAGCACGCCGATGATCAGCGCGGCCATCAGCGCCACGGTCAGGGCCAGGTTGACCCACAGCAGCTTCGGACGTTTGATGTCCTCGGCGTCTTCCACGGTCGGCAGCGGATTGCTGTCATCGGACACGCTGTTGTCCATCCAGCTGCCGCCCTTGGGCAGGGTCACCACGCCAAGGCGACGGCGTTCCTTCAGGCCCAGGTACCAGGCCAGCAGCAGCACGCCGGCACAGGCGATTACCATCGACGGGATCAGCGGCACGAACACATCGGCCGGGTCCACGTGCAGCGCGGTGGCCGCGCGTGCGGTCGGGCCGCCCCACGGAGTCAGGTTCATCACGCCGCCGGCCAGGATGGTCACGCAGGTCAAGTTCAGCGCGTTCATGCCAAGCCGCTGGTACAGCGGCAGCATCGCCGAGACGGTGATCATGTAGGTGGTCGAGCCGTCACCGTCGAGCGAGATCAGCATCGCCAGCACCGCCGTGCCCAGCACGATCTTCATCGGATCGCCCTTGACGAAGCGCAGGATCACCCTTACCAGCGGATCGAACAGGCCGGCGTCGATCATCACCCCGAAGTAGAGGATGGCGAACATCAGCATCACGCCGGTCGGCGCTATCTTCTTGATGCCTTCCAGCATCATTTCGTCGATGCCGGCGCCGAAGCCGCCGATCAGCGCGAACAGGATGGGGATGGTGATCAGGGCCACCAGCGGCGACAGGCGTTTGCTCATGATCAAGTACATGAACGTAATGACCATGCCAAAGCCGAGGATGCTCAGCATCATCTGCGGACTCCTTGCGAAAACAGGACGTGGGGAGTGGAAGGGGGCCGGGTGGTTTGCCCGGCACAGCTGGCTTAGAAGTCGTACTGCAGGCGGCCGGTGACCGCGCGCGTGCGGTCCACCGTGACCCCGGCCAGGCGGTCGCGGTTGCGGCTTTCGATCACGTTGAGCATGAAGCGCAGGTTGTCGCGCAGGTACCAGTTGCCACCCAGCGTCCAGGCTTCGGTGCTGCCACGGCGCAGGTCCGGCGCGCCATCGAGGTGCTGCGCGCCCCACATCTGGTCGTAACGCAGCGCCACTTCGAAGGCCCCAGCCTTGTGGCGGATGTCCTTGACCCGTGCGAAGCGGCCGGTCCTGCGGTCGTAGGCACGGCTTTCGCCGGTGACGAACCAGCTGAGCATGCCGTAGGCCGCCATCACGTCGCCGCGCTGGGCGCCATCATCGAAGGTGGCGCCACTGAACTCGCCCTGCCACGACAACGGGCCGCGCACCTGCGCGTATTCCAGCGACCACTTGTTGACGTCGGTATCGCGGCCGGCGGAGAAGTCGACCAGGGTCAGGCGGCTGTTGTCGGACAGGTGGCCGGCCGGGCGCGGGCGGATACGCAGGCCGGGCACGCCGTTGGCCCCCGGGTTGTCGTAGGCCTCGCGGGCCAGCGAGAGGCCCAGGTGCAGCACGTCACCGTCGCTGGGCGTGGGCGCCCAGGTGACGCGACCACCCGCCGCGCGGCCCTTCACCTGCCAGGCGTCGATGCTCTCCAGGCTGTAGAGGCTGGCCGCCCAGGTGAAATCCCCCGGATTGGCCTGCCAGGACGCACCCAGGCGGTACAGCGGCGCCAGCGTGGTGCCGGCGTTGCCGCGCTCCAGGAAGCTGCCGTAGTTGGAGCTGGTACGGTCATCCAGCGAGAAGTACTGCTTGAACTGGCCGACGGTCAGCTTGCCGGCCTCGCCGAAGCTGCGTGCCAGGTAGACATCCTTGGCCTCGACGCGGTCGCCGGAGAAGTCGGCTTCCAGCTTGTAGTCGACCACGAAGAATTTGCCGGACACGTCCAGCCAGGCGCGACGGATCTCGGTGTCGTCCTTGTTCGGGGTGCCGCGGTTGTCGTTGTCGAAGGTGGCGAAGTCCAGGTGCAGGCGGCCACCGAGGGTGGCGGTGACCGGGCGGTTGTCTTCGGCAGCGAAGGCCGGCGCCGACAGGGCAGCCAGCGCCATCATGGCGGCAGGACGCCGCCAGGCAAACGTGAATTCCACAAACCCTCCCAGGTGCGCGCCAGGCGCGCGGCAATCGTGGGCACCGGACGGTGCGCGGCCGCAGTCTGGGTCGGGCAAGCTGTCATCGTCCTGTCAGCAGTTTGTGCGGTGCAGCGTAAATCCGGCCGCTGCGCTCACTGGGCCACACCCGGCGAGCGCGGCGGCGGCATGCGGTAGCATTCGGTTCCCCTCCCACCCGTGTGCCCATGCGCCTGCTGCTGGTCGAAGACAACCCGGATCTGGCCGATGCGATCATCCGCCGGATGCGCCGCAGCGGGCACGCCGTGGACTGGCAGGCCGATGGCCTGGCCGCCGCCAGCGTGCTGCGCTACCAGAGCTTCGACCTGGTGGTGCTGGACATCGGCCTGCCCAAGCTCGATGGCCTGCGCGTGCTGGCCGGCATGCGCGAGCGCGGTGACAGCACGCCGGTGCTGATGCTGACCGCGCGCGATGGCATCGAGGATCGCGTGCAGGCGCTGGATGTCGGTGCCGACGATTACCTGGGCAAGCCATTCGATTTCCGCGAGTTCGAAGCGCGCTGCCGTGTGCTGCTGCGGCGTGCGCGTGGCCAGGCCAGCGAAGTGGTGCAGATCGGCGGCTTCCAGTTCGACAACGCTGCGCACCGGGTCAGCCTCGACGGCGAACCGATCGAACTGCCCAACCGCGAGTACCGCCTGCTGGAGATCCTGGTCGGGCGCCTCGGCCAAGTGGTCGGCAAGGATGAGATCGGCAACGGCCTGTTCGGTTTCGATGACGAAGCGGGGCCGAATGCCATCGAGTTGTATGTTGGCCGCCTGAGAAAGAAGCTGGCGGGCGCACCGCTGCGCATCACCACGGTGCGCGGTGTCGGCTATCTGCTGGAGGCCAGCGATACCCATGCCGACGCCGATGGCTGACGCGCGCGCTGCGACTGCGGCGCCGGGTTCGCTGCGGCGCACGCTGCTGCTCTATCTCGGCGTGCTGCTGGCGGTGTTCGCGGTGGCCCTGCTGTTCGCCGCACGCGATTACGGCCAGCGTGCCGCCAACCGTTCCTACGATCACCTGCTGGTGTCCTCGGCGCTGTCCATCGCCGATTCGGTGGCGCTGGTCGATGGGCAGTGGCAGGTCGATCTGCCGTATGCGGCGCTGGACCTGCTGGCGATGGCGCCGGAGGACCGCGTGTTCTATCGCGTGGCCGACAGCCGCGGCACGCTGATCACCGGCTACGATGACCTGCCGGCAGCGCCGCGCCGGCCCGGTACCCAGCCGCAGCTGTTCGATGCCACCTACAGCGGCGAGACCGTGCGCTTCGTGGTGGTCGGCCGCAGCTTCGCCGCTGCCTCGGCGCAGGGCGAGGTGCAGGTCCAGGTCGGCCAGACCCGGCGTGCGCGTGAAGCGGTCGCGCAGGACATGGTCAATCGCGCGTTGCTGGCGATCGGCGTGCTGTCCGGGCTGCTGCTGGCACTGGTGGCGTTCGGCGTGCATCGCGCATTCCGGCCGCTGGTGCGGGTGGAGCGCGAGCTGTCGCGACGGGAGCCGTCCGACCTGAAGCCGCTGGATGCCCGCGTTCCGCGCGAGATGGACCAGATGGTGGCGGCGCTGAACCGCTTCATGGAACGCCTGTCCAGCAGCAACGAGACACTGCGCGCGTTCATGGCCGAGGCTGCGCACCAGATGCGCACGCCGCTGGCGGCATTGCGCGCACAGGCGCAGCTGGCGCTGGATGATGACGATCCGGAGGACATGCGGCGCAGCCTGCAGGCGATCGAGCGCAACGCCACCCATATGAGCCGGCTGCTGAACCAGCTGCTCAGCGATGCCAGCGTGATCCATCGTTCGCATCTGCAGCGCTTTGCAGCGGTGGACCTGGCCGAGACCGTGCACCAGGCCCTGCATGAAGCGCTGCCGCAGGCCGGTCCGGCGCCGCGCGTGCAGTTGGCGATGACCGCCGAACCGGCATTGGTGCACGGCGATGCGCTGCTGCTGCGCGAGGCGATCAAGAACCTGGTCGACAACGCACTGAAGTACGGCGGTGACGGCGACTTGCAGATTGCCCTTACCGTGGAAGGCGAGCAGGCCGTGCTGACCATCGCCGACCACGGCGCGGGCATCGCCCCGGCCGATGCCGAGCGCGTATTCGAGCGTTTCGCCCGTGGCGAAGGCGCGCCCTCAGGTGGTGCCGGGCTGGGCCTGGCCATCGTCAAGCGCGTGGTCGACAGCCATGGCGGCCGCATTGACCTGAGCAACCGCCCGCAGGGCGGGCTGGTCGCCACCATCCGCCTGCCCCGGAGCAGTCCATGATCCGCTTGTTCGCCACGACTGTTGCGCTGCTGCTGGCCCTGCCGGTGTTGGCCGCGCCCGGCGATGTGCGCCGTTTTCCCGCACAGGGAGCGGCCACCGCTCAGCTGCGCATCCACGGCACCACCGATATCGAAGTGTTCGCGGTGGTCATCGCCGACTACCAGCGCCTGTACCCCGGCACCGAGGTGGTGTACGAGGACATCATCACCCAGGACCTGTACGCACGTTACCTGCACGACCGCGGCGGCCCGGCATCACCAGACCTGCTGATCTCCAGCGGCATGGACCTGCAGACCAAACTGGTCAATGACGGTCACGCGCTGCCACACCGTTCGGCGCAGACCGCCGCGCTGCCGGCCTGGGCACAGTGGCGCAACGAGGCGTTCGGCATCAGCTACGAGCCGGTGGTGATGGTCTACAACACCCGCGCGATTCCTTCGGCCAAGGTGCCGCACACGCGCCGCCAGCTGCTGGACCGGCTGCGTGCTGAAGGTGCCCCCCTGCGCGGCAGGGTCGGCACCTATGACATCGAGCGCAGCAGCGTCGGCTACCTGTTGGCGACCCAGGACGCGCAGCGCGGCAGCATTGCCGGCGCGCTGCTGGGCGCGCTCGGCGATAACGACGTGGTGCGCGAGGAGCGCACCGGCGTGCTGCTGGACCAGGTCGCCAGCGGCCAGCTGTCACTGGTCTACAACGTGCTTGGCTCCTACGCGCAGGCACGCATCGACGCGGGTGCTCCGCTGGCGATTGTGGAGCCCGAGGACTACACGCTGGTGGTGCTGCGCACCGCGGTGATTCCACGTACCGGCCCACATCCGGAAGAGGCCCGGCGCTTCCTCGACTACCTGCTGTCGCCACGCGGCCAGCAGGTGCTGTCGCGCGAGGCACGGCTGATGCCGATCGTGACCGGCAACGCGCGCGGCGATGATGCGCCGGGCCGCAGCCGCCGCCCGATCCAGCTGGGTCCGGGCCTGCTGGTGTATCTGGACGCGCTCAAGCGTCGCCAGTTTCTCGATGCCTGGCGCAGCAGCGTCGAGCCGGCCGGGCGCTGAGGCGGCGACCTGCCCGTACAATGGCGGTATGAGCGAATACACCATCCTGATCGCCGATGACCACCCGCTGCTGCGTTCGGCGGTGGTGCAGTCCTTGCGGCAGAGCCTGCCGTTGGCACAGGTGCGCGAGGTTGCGAGCGCCGAGGCATTGGCCGAGACGCTCGACGCGCAGCCGGACGTGGACCTGGTGCTGCTCGACCTGACCATGCCTGGCGCGCACGGCTTCTCCGCGCTGCTGCACGTGCGTGGCTCGCATCCCGACATTCCGGTGGTGATCCTCTCCTCCAACGACCATCCGCGGGTGATCCGCCGTGCCCAGCAGTTCGGCGCGGCCGGTTTCATCCCGAAGTCGGCCCCGGCCGAGACCATCGGCGAGGCCGTGCAGGCGGTGCTCGACGGCGGCCTGTGGTTCCCGGCAATGGCCGCCGAGCGCTCGGAGGCCGATGCGCTGCTGGCCAGCCGTCTGGCCCAGCTGACCCCGCAGCAGTTCCGCGTGCTGCTGTGCCTGGCCGATGGCCTGCTCAACAAGCAGATCGCCTATACGCTGGGGTTGGCCGAGAACACGGTGAAAGTGCATGTCACCGCCATCCTGAAAAAACTCGAGTGCCATAGCCGAACGCAGGCAGCGGTGCTGGTGAAGGCGCTGGAGCCCGAGGGCGACGCCGGCATCGGGTTGTAGTTTCCAGCCAACGGCGCAGCCCCTCGTGGGTGGACACGTAGAGCAGTTCATGGGTGAGGCCGGGCAGGTGGACTGCGCAGGGGCCGCTGCAAGTACGTCCATGTAAGCTCGGTCGCCGCATCCATGCGGCTCACGCCCCTGCGCAGCCCACCTGCCCGGCCACGGACAGGTTCCGTGCGCGTCCACCCGCGGAAGAGAAAAGAAGATCAAAAGCAAAGACAGCCTGACAGGCTGCTTTTTGTAGAGCCGAGCCCACGCTCGGCTGCTTTCTGGACGGTCCGTGAAGCCGAGCATGGGCTCGGCTCTACACGAGCAAGCGCAGCGCGCGACCCGCTTTTGATCTTATTTTCTTCTTCGTGGGTGCAGGCCACCGAAATCTGTCGGAGGCCGGTCGGGTTGGGTGCGCGGGGGTGTCAGCCGCATGGATGCGGCTGCCAAGCCTCCAGGGACGGATTCACGGCGTCCCCCGCGCACCCAGCCCGACCGGCCCACCCACGGCTTTTGCTTTCCACGACCAACCAGACACCACCCACGAGGGGCTGCGCCGTTGGCTGGAAACTACCCGCGATGCCGGATCAACAACTGACTCATCAGCGCCCGCAGCGCCGGTGGCTTAACCGGCTTGGCGATCATTCCCCAGCCGCGTTCGACGGCCATCTCACGCAATCCCGCATCGCGCTCGGCAGTGACCAGCACCACCGGCGGGCGGGCCTGCCACAACTCGGCCAACGTCTCGTACAGCACCGGCCCGTGGTGATCGCCCATGCGCACATCCAGCAGCACCAGCTCCGGTACCGCGCCTGTTGCTGCCACCTGCAGCGCCGCCTGTGGACCGTCGGCCAGCGCCACCTCGCAGCCCCAGCGCTCCAGCAGCGCGCGGCTGGCCGCGCAGACGTGTGGATCGTCGTCGATCACCCACACCCGGCGCCCGCGCAGCGGATTGTCCGCGGCCGGTTCCTGCACCAGCACCGGCGCGGGTGCCGTGGCGGGAATCGCGCTGGCTTCACCGAACGGAACGCCTACCGCGAACACACTGCCCTGGCCCAGCTGCGAGCGCAGCCGGATCGGATGCCCGAGCAGGCGACCGATGCGATCGACGATGGCCAGGCCAAGGCCAGCGCCGCGCTGCTGGCCGTCGTGCAGGCGGCGGAACTCCTCGAAGATCTCGCCCTGCAACGCGTCGGGAATGCCGGGGCCCTGGTCGTGCACCTCGATCCACAGCATGCCTTCACGGCGACGGCAGCCGAGCAGCACGCGGCCGCGTTCACTATAGCGCAGCGCGTTGGACAGGAAGTTCTGCAGGATGCGGCGCAACAGGGCTTCATCGCTGACCACCACCGCATCGGTATCGACCCAGTCGACCACCAGGCCACGCGACTGTGCGGCGATGCCGAACTCGCGCGCCAGCGTCTGCAGCAAAGGTCCGAGCCGGAACGCCTGCACACGGGTCGGCAGACTGCCCGACTCCAAGCGCGCTATATCCAGCAGGCTGTTGAGGATCGCGTCCTGCGCCGCCAGCGCGGCATCGATATGATCGGCAGTCTGCTGCTGCGCCGGGTCGCCCAGCTTGCCGCGCAGCACCGAGACGAACATGCGCGCAGCGTTGAGCGGCTGCAGCAGGTCGTGCACCGCCGAGGCGACGAAGCGGGTCTTGTAGCGGTTGGCCTGCTCGGCCTCGCGCCGCGCCTCGTCCAGGTCACGGGTGCGTTCGGCGATGCGGTGTTCCAGCGCATCGGCCAGCGAGCGCAGTTCGCGCGCGGCATTCTTGTAGCTGGTGATGTCGGCGTAGCTGGTGACGAAGCCGCCATCAGGCAGGGGATTGCCGCGGATCTCCAGCACCGTGCCGTCGTCCTTTTCGCTCTCGCGCATGTGCGGGCGGCCACTGCGCAGGTGGTTCAGGCGGCGCTCGATGGCCTCGTCCACCGGGCCGGGACCGAGCAGGCCACGACGGGCATTGAAACGGAACAGTTCCTCGATCGGCCGGCCCACGCGCACCAGGTCTGCCGGGAACCGGAACAGTTCCAGATAGCGCGAATTCCACGCGACCAGGCGCAGGTCGCGGTCGATCACCACCACACCCTGCGGCAGGTGTTCGAGGCTGCGGCTGAGACCACTGTCGGCGTCGGTGGCGGCCTGCAGCAGGCCATCCTGTGCGGTGCGCAGCTCCTGTGCGTGCTGCTTGAGCAGGGTTTCCAGTTCGCGGCGGCTGCGCAGGCGATGCTTGGCCAAGCGCCTGCGCTGCTGCACGAACAGCACCAGGAAGCCCAAGGCCAGCCACGCGGCACCGCCGGTCAGGGCGGCCGCGCGACCGGCAGCAGTAGCGGCGCCGGCGTCGTGCAGCAGGTGCAGGTTCCAGCCCTCGGCGGGCAGCGCCAGGCTTTGCCACAGCATCGGCTGCGGCAGCGCAGGATCCAGCAGCCGCACCATGCGGCCGCCATCGGACAGCACGTCTTCGGTACGTGCACGCAAGGGCTGCAGGGCACGGTCGGCGTACTGACGTGCATCGAGCATTTCGCGGCGCTCACCGGCACGCAGCGGACGCAGCAGCCGGTAGCGCCAGCTGTCCCGGTTGGACAGGAATACGACGTCATGGTCGTCGCTGGCCAGCACCACGTCCGGGCTGCTCAACCATTCCTGTTCCAGCGCGGACAGCTCGACCTTGATCACCACCACGCCGAGCCGTTTGCCGTCATCCTCGATGGCCTGCGAAAGGTAATAGCCGGGCACGCCGGTAGTCATGCCGATGCCGTAGAAGCGGCCACGGCCCTGCGCCAGCGCCTGGCGGTAGTAGGGGCGGTAGCTGTAGTTCTCGCCGACGTTGCTGGTCGGTTGGTCCCAGTTGCTGGCCGCCACCGCCACACCATCGTGGCCGACCAGGGTCAGGGTCGAGGCCCGGGTGACTTCATTGGCACGTTGCAGCTTCAGGTTCAGTCGCTGCCGTTCGCCGGGCGAGGGCGGCACACGCAGTGCGTGCAGCAGATCCGGATCCAGCGCCATGACCTGCGGCAAGGTGCCGAAGCGGTCGATGCGCTGTTGCAGGCCCTGGCCATACAGCTGCAGCTGGCGTTGCACCTGGCTGCTTTCGTCGCCGAGCGCGCGCCGCCAGGCGTAATGGCCAGCGGCGACCGCGCACAGCACGGTGCCACCGACCATCACCAGGATCGTCAGCAACAGCATCCGGTGGCGGCTGAGCCAGTACATGGCGGCAGTCTACGCAGGGCCGGCGGGCGTGGCGTGCACGCCCGCCGGGGTCTGACGTGGAAGGGGTCAGAAGTGCATCTGCGCGCGCAGTTCGAAGATCTCCGGCGTGCTGTGCACGCCACGACGGCTGGCGTCGACCTTCACGTAGTTGGCCTGGAACTTGAAGTGGCTGGTCAGGTACCAGTTCGCACCCAACGTCAGGTCGTGCTGGCGGCCACCCAGGATGTCACCATCGTCGAGGTCCAGGCGGCTGTAACGCGCCACCAGTTCGACCGCACCGTAGTTGTGCGCCGGCTTGATGTTGGCCACCGCGCCGGCGTTGTACGGCCGCGATTCGCCGGTCAGCACCCAGCTGGCCATCGCGTACTGGCCGCTGCCGGTGAAGTCGGGCTTGCCGTCATGGCGGGTGACCGTGGCGCGCAGCGCTTCGGCCTGCAGCGAGAACGGGCCGCGGATCCAGATGCCTTCCAGGCCGGTGCGGCGGATCTGGTCGGCGGTGACCAGCGCGCCGGAATCGACGTAGCGGATGTCGGTCAGGCCGGCTTCCGGGCGCGCGCGCAGGCGGGCGCTGGCCTCGTGGTGCACGTCGCGGCCATCGCTGTAGCCGCGTGGGTTCTCCTGCGAGTAGGCCAGGCCCAGGTGGATAACGTCACCTGGTGCCTTCACCGGCGTCCACACCGCACGCACCGCCTGGGTGGTGCCGGGGTTGTCGCCCTGCAGGTCCTTGCCGCCATAGGCGCCTGCCTGCAGCAGGTACTGCGGGCGCTCCAGCACCCATTCCACACCGGTACGGCGGCCTTCGTAGAAGGCCTGCACCGGCAGCGAGGTTTCCAGGAAGCTGCCGGCACGCGAAGAGGTGTTCGCATCCAGGCCGACCGGGGTCTTCATGTAGCCGAAGCGGAAGCGGCCGACGTCACGGCCGAAGAAGGCCTTGCTCTCTAAGCGCACGAACACGTCCAGCCAGGTATCGGCCTGGAAGTCGTAGTAGACCATCGCGTCGTACACGCCCTTCTTCTTCAGCGTCGCACCGAATTCCTTGCGGCGCACGGCGTCGTCGTCCTCGAGGCCACTGGCCGAGGAAAAGTCGTTGTAGTCGTAGGCGATGTTGGCGGTAGCGGCCAACTCGGTGCCGTCGCCGAAGGTGTACTTGGTCGGCCAGTTGTCGAAATCCGCAGCCGAAGCGAGGGCGGGTAGGGCGGCCAGCGACAGGGCCAGCAAGGTGGGATTCGGGCGCATGTTGGGTGCGGCTCTCTCAGATTGCGTTTGGACAGGACATCAACGGCCGCAGGGGCCGAAACTTTCGCAGGGACATGCCCAGCCGTTCAGCCCGGGCCACCGGCCTTCCCGTTTCTGGGCGGTGCGGCGCCAGTGTAGGCACCTGTGCCACCTGAACCGGGGGGCTAGTACCAATAGGTTATCTGCGCCGGCGTGCCTGGCGCGTACAAAGGCGTCCATTGGTCGCACCCCCTGTGCGTGCAGTACAGGGCCTGCGGTCAGTTTCCACGGTAACGGCTCCCGTGCAGTCCCGGGGCCGTACGTGCCTGAAAACGCCCCTTCCGGAGTCCGCCATGCACATCCCGACCGCAGCACCGGTGCCTGCAAAGCCGTTGCCGATCTATCGCCAGCTGTACTTCCAGGTGATCGTGGCGATCGTCCTGGGTGCCATCCTCGGCCACTACGAACCGCTGGTCGGCGAGAAGATGAAGCCGCTCGGCGATGCCTTCATCAACCTGGTGAAGATGATCATCGCGCCGGTGATCTTCCTCACCATCGTCACCGGCATCGCCAGCATGACCCACCTGCGCACGGTGGGCCGGGTGTTCGCCAAGGCAATGGCGTACTTCCTGTTCTTCTCCACGCTGGCGCTGATTGTCGGCATGATCGTGGCGCACGTGGTGCAGCCCGGCGCGGGCATGAACATCAACCCGGCCGAGCTGGACCAGACCGCAGTGCACAGCTACGTCGAGAAGTCGCATGACCTGACCCTGGTCGGCTTCCTGATGGACATCATCCCGAAGACGCTGCTCAGCGCTTTTGTCGATGGCAACATCCTGCAGGTGCTGTTCGTGGCCGTGCTGTTCGGCATCGCGCTGGCGATGGTGGGCGACAAGGGCAAGCCGGTGCTGAACTTCCTGGAGGCGCTGGTCGCCCCGGTGTTCAAGCTGGTGCACATCCTGATGAAGGCCGCCCCGATCGGTGCCTTCGGTGCGATCGCCTTCACCATCGGCAAGTACGGCGTCGGCTCGCTGATCAACCTGGCCTGGCTGGTGGGCTCGTTCTACCTCACCGCGTTCCTGTTCGTCGCGGTGATCCTGGGCCTGGTCTGCCGCCTGTGCGGCTTCTCGGTGTTCAAGCTGGCGCGCTACCTGAAGGCCGAACTGCTGCTGGTGCTCGGCACCTCCTCGTCGGAGTCGGCGCTGCCGTCGCTGATGGAGAAGATGGAACGCGCCGGCTGCAGCAAGTCGGTGGTGGGCCTGGTGGTCCCGACCGGCTACTCGTTCAACCTGGACGGCACCAACATCTACATGACCCTGGCGGCACTGTTCATCGCCCAGGCCACCAACACCGAACTGACCCTGGGCCACCAGATCGCCCTGCTGCTGGTCGCCATGCTCAGCTCCAAGGGCGCGGCCGGTGTCACCGGCGCCGGTTTCATCACCCTGGCCGCCACCCTGGCCGTGGTGCCGGAGGTGCCGGTGGCTGGCATGGCGCTGATCCTGGGCGTGGACCGGTTCATGAGCGAATGCCGCTCGCTGACCAATTTCATCGGCAATGCGGTGGCCACCGTGGTGGTCTCGCGCTGGGAAGGCGCGCTGGACCGCAACCGCCTGCAGCTGGCGCTGGATGGCCGCGAGAGCGAACTGCCGCCGCCGGTCGATGCGCTGCCCGAGGCGCTGCCGGCCAAGGGCTGATCCAGGTGTGTGGTACCGCGGGGCCGATCACGTCAGTGGTACGGCCCCGCGGCGTTTCAGGGCGTCCCATGGCTGTCATGGGCAGCGCCGAAGCTGGTATCGCGGTACCGTCGCATACGGCACGGAATTGTGCGGTCGCAGCATGCTTGCGACAGGATAGCGACAGGTCCGGACGCTCCAACGGGGGTATCATCCCCTGTCCCTTCTGCCCATTCATGTAACCCACATCGATGTCCAACGAAGATTTCAAACAGGCCGCCCTCGATTACCACCGGATGTCCCCGCCGGGAAAGATCAAGGTTTCCGCTACCAAGCCCATGCTGACCCAGCGCGACCTGTCGCTGGCGTATTCGCCGGGCGTGGCGTACGCCTGTGAAGCGATCAAGGCCGACCCGCAGCAGGCCAGCGAGCTGACCGCCCGCGGCAACCTGGTGGCGGTGATCTCCAACGGCACCGCGGTGCTGGGCCTGGGCAACATCGGCGCGCTGGCCGGCAAGCCGGTGATGGAAGGCAAGGGCGTGCTGTTCCAGAAGTTCGCCGGCATCGATGTGTTCGACATCGAAGTGGATGAGACCGACCCGGACAAGCTGGTCGACATCATCGCCTCGCTGGAACCGACCTTCGGCGGCATCAACCTGGAGGACATCAAGGCGCCGGAATGCTTCGTGGTCGAGCGCAAGCTGCGCGAGCGCATGAAGATCCCGGTGTTCCATGACGACCAGCACGGCACGGCGATCATCGTCGGCGCGGCCGTGCTCAACGCGATGGCGATCACCGGCAAGAAGATCGAGGACGTGAAGCTGGCGACCACGGGCATGGGCGCGGCCGGCATTTCCTGCGTGAACATGCTGGTGCAGCTGGGCCTGAAGCCGGAGAACATCCTGGCCTTCGATCGCGAGGGCGTGATCCACACCGGTCGTACCGACCTGGACCCGGAAAAGCAGCGCTATGCGCGTGACACCGACAAGCGCACCCTGGCCGAGATCGTCGACGGCGCGGACATTTTCCTGGGCCTGTCGGCACCGGGCATCCTGACCGCCGACATGGTCAAGACCATGGCGCCGGATCCGGTGATCTTCGCGCTGGCCAACCCGACCCCGGAAATCATGCCGGAGGTGGCGCGCGCTGCGCGTCCGGACGCGATCATCGGCACCGGCCGTTCGGACTATCCGAACCAGGTCAACAACGTGCTGTGCTTCCCGTACCTGTTCCGTGGTGCGCTGGACGTGGGTGCGACCGCGATCAACGAGGAAATGAAGATCGCCTGCGTGCGTGCCATCGCCGCGCTGGCGCGCCGCGCGGCCACCGACATGGGCTCGGCCTACGGCGGCGAGACCCCGAGCTTCGGCCGTGAATACCTGATCCCGCGCCCGTTCGACCGCCGCCTGCTGGTGGAACTGTCGGCCGCCGTGGCCCAGGCCGCGATGGATTCGGGCGTGGCCTCGCGCCCGATCGAGGACATGGGCGCCTACCGCGACAAGCTGGCCCAGTTCGTCTACCGCACCAGCCTGATGATGAAGCCGGTGTACGACCGCGCGCGCAGCGACAAGCAGCGCGTGGTGTACGCCGAGGGCGAAGAGGAAGTGGTGCTGCAGGCGGTGCAGAACGTGGTCGATGACGGCCTGGCGCATCCGATCCTGATCGGCCGCCCGGAAGTGATCGAGTCGCGCATCGAGCGCCTGGGCCTGCGCCTGAAGATCGGCGAGAACGTTGAAGTCACCAACATCAACGACGACCCGCGCTTCAACGAATACTGGCAGTACTACCACGGCCTGACCGGCCGTCGTGGCGTGACCGTGGCCGCGGCGAAGAACCTGATGCGTTCGCGCCCGACCCTGATCGCAGCGGTGATGGTGGCCCGTGGCGAGGCCGATGCGATGCTGACCGGCATCGTCGGTCGCTTCCACAAGAAGCTGGGCTACGTGCGCAGCGTGCTGCCGCTGGAGCCGAAGGTCACCTCGACCTCGGCGATGACCGGCGTGATCAACCAGCAGGGCGTGTTCTTCTTCGTCGATACCCACGTGCAGGAAGATCCGACCGCCGAGCAGCTGTGCGAGGCGACCCTGCAGGCGGCCTATCGCATGAAGCTGTTCGGCATCGAGCCGAAGGTGGCGCTGCTGTCGCACTCCAACTTTGGCAGCCATGATTCGAAGGATGCGCTGAAGATGCGCCAGGTGCGCGAGCTGCTGCTCAAGCGCAACCCGCGTCTGAACGTGGATGGCGAAATGCAGGGCGACACCGCATGGGATGAAGCGCTGCGCCAGAAGCTGCTGCCGGGCTCGACCCTGCAGGGCCGCGCCAACCTGTTCGTGTTGCCGAACCTGGAAGCGGCCAACATCGCCTACAACCTGGTGCGCGTGTTCACCGACGGCGTGGCGATCGGCCCGATCCTGATGGGCGTGAACAAGCCGGTGCACATCCTAACCACCAGCGCGACCTCGCGCCGGATCCTGAACATGACCGCCATTGCGGCGGTCGATGCGCAGATCAGGAAGCAGCTGGAAGCGGAAAAGAAGGCATAAGCCTTCTTTCCCACTTCCGCTGCCCACGCATTCTTCCTCTACCCCCGCCTTCGGCGCGCCCCTTCAACAAGAAGGGGCTCCTGGTCGGAACAAGGATGGCGCTGGCGCGGTTGGACGGCGGCGTAAATGAAAACACCGGGCATTGCCCGGTGTTTTCATTTGCCGCAACGGCCGCCAAACCTGCCACATGCGCTACGCCGCCCGGTCATTTCCCTGCAACGCCGCTGCGGCCCAATACGCCCACGCGGCCCGGCCGTGGGAAGGGACCGGACCGGCCTTCCCACCCTGGGCCCGACCAACTTCCCATCGGCGAGGGTGTCATGCGCAATCGAGTGACGCGGCGGTACTTCCAGCAGCTGTTCGCGCTGTACGCCGGTTTCGTGCAGTCGCGCTGAGGCGTAGACGCCAGCGAGGTAGAGTCGACCGTTGGTCGACTATCGCGCGAAGCGCGGGGTTTCGGGGGCTGTACGAAAGTCAGTCGACTAACAGTCGACTCTACCCAGTCGACTCTATCCAGTCGCGGCTATACCCAGTTGATCGCCCAGTCAGCGCCGCTTGCCGCGGCGTGCAGGGGCCGGCGGCGGAGCGTCGGAACGCGGCTTGGCGTACTGCGCCCACAGCGCCGGCAGTGCCTTGCCGGTGTGCTTCTGCCACAGCGCCGGTGCATAGCGGCCGTCGCGCAGGGCCTTGTCCAGTGCCAGCACCAGGCCCGGATGTTCGGCGTCGGCCCATTTCAGGAACGCACCGGTGACACGGTAGCCGCTGTCGAAGTTCTGCCCCTTCTCGACCTTGCCCGGCAGTGCCCAGCCCGCGGCGGCATTGTCCATGCCGTAGCGGTCGCGTGCGTAGTCGGCGATGCCCTCCACCAGCCAACCCGGCACCCGTGCGTCGCCATAGCCCGGATAGCCCTGCACGATGTGCATGGCCTCATGGGTGACCAGGTCGATGTCGTTGGGGTGCTGCGCCAGCCAACCCGGGTTGATGGTGATCGTTGCGGCCTGGTCCTTGTCACCGACGAAGGCGATCCCCGTGTAGGCCGGGTCGATCACGATGCGCACCATCGACGGCGCGGCCGGGTGGAAGTCCGCACGTTCGCGCAGGTAGGCGAAGTAGAACGTATCGATCACCCGCTTTCGCTGCGGCGCGGCCAGGGCGCCACGGGCGTCCTGGTAGTTCAGCGTCACGCCGTCGCGGGTCAGCTGCGCATCAAAGGCCTGGGTCTGGCCGAAGCTGGAGAAGGAAAGGGCAACAAGGGCCAGAGGCAGCAGACGGTAGCGCATGGGGCTCATTGTACGGCGCTGGGCGCCAACAGTTCGATCTCCGCCAGCGGCAGCCGGCCCGGTGCGGCCAGGCGCAGCCGATACTCGCTGTAACGACCGGGTTTGGCGATGCGGAACGGTCGGGTCTGGCGGGCAGACTCGAAGGCTTCGCCGCTGCGCTGGTCGAGCACGATCCAGCGGCCGTTGCCGCTGCGCGCTTCCAGCGTCCATTCGCCGCCCTGGATGCGGCCGTCACCGCTGGTGAGCGTGTACATGGTCGGCACGCCGTCGCCCAGGCCGGTCAGTGCGATGGTTGCGCCGCCGCCCAGGCCGACGGTGGTGGCTGCATCGTCATCGACCAGCGCCGGCAGGGCGCGGCCATCGGCCAGCGTCGCCTTGGCGCCACTGCCGAGCAGGTCGTGCAGCAGCTGCGGGCGCTGGCCCGGCGCGGTCAGCGAGCGCGGCACATCGTCCACGCCGCTGCCCCAGCGCGACGGCTGCGGCCCCATCACGAAGTCCAGCGTCGCGCCCTTGGCGATCAGCTCGTGCGGCACCCAGGTCTTCGTCCACGGCTTGCCATTGATCTTCAGCGACTGCACGTAGACGTTCTCGCGTGAGTTGTTGGCCGCGTTCACGGTCAGCACCGCACCGCCCTGCAGTTCCACCCTCGCATGTTCGAACGCCGGTGAACCGATCACGTACTCCGGGGCGCCCATGCGCAGCGGATACAGGCCCAGCGAAGCCAGCACGTACCACGCGGAGGTCTCGCCGTTGTCCTCGTCGCCCGGATAGCCCTGCCCGATCTCGCTGCCCACATACAGCCGCGACAGGATCTCGCGCACGTGCTGCTGGGTCTTCCACGGCTGCCCGGCGTACAGGTACATCCATGGGATGTGGTGCGCCGGCTGGTTGCTGTGTGCGTACATGCCCATGCGCACATCGCGCGCTTCGGTCATCTCATGGATGGTGCCGCCGTAGGATCCGGCAAACGCGGGGTCGGCGGTTTCCGGCGTGGAGAAGAAGGCATCCAGCTTCGCTGCCAGCTTGTCACGGCCACCATAGAGCGCGGCGAGTCCTTCGCCATCGTGGGCGGCGGTGAAGGCGAAGGTCCAGCCATTGGATTCGGTGTAGTCGTGGCCCCACACGCGCGGGTCGTAGGCCTTGGCGTCCACGCGCCACTGGCCATCGGCGTTGCGGCCCTGGAAGAAGCCGGCGGCCGGATCGAACATCGTCGCGTAGCTGGCGGCGCGATGGCGGAAGTAGTCGGCCTCGGTGCTGTAGCGCTCGCGTGCGGCCGGCGTGGTCGCGCGCTTGGCCAGAGCGTCGGCCATGTTGGCGATGCCGAAGTCATTCAGTGCGCCTTCCATCGTCCACGACATGCCTTCGTGCACGTCCGCGCTGGCGTAGCCACGGAAGGTCGAACGGTCCATGCCCTTGCGGCCGACATGGCGGTCGGGGGGGACCACGGTCGCGTTCTTCAGCGCGGCGGCGTAGGCCTCGGCCGGATCGAAGCCGCCGATGCCCTTCAGCCACGCATCGGCGAAGGCAACGTCCGAACTGGTGCCGACCATCAGGTCGGCGTAGCCCGGCGACGACCAGCGTGCGATCCAGCCACCGGCACGGTACTGCTCGATGAAGCCCTGCACCATCTGCCCGGCATCGTCGGGCGTGAACAGCGCATAGGCTGGCCAGGTGGTGCGGAAGGTGTCCCAGAAGCCGTTGTTGACGAACACCTTGCCATCGCGCACGCCGGTGAAGCTGCGGTTCGCGCTGCCTTCGGTGTTGTCGTCGCTGGCGCTGGCCTGGTTGGCGTAGCGCCAGTCAGGCGCGGCCGCGCTGCCGGCATTCTCGTGGCCCGAGTTGGGATACAGGTACAGCCGGTACAGGCTGGAATACAAGGTGGTCTTCTGGTCGTCAGTGGCATCGCCGATGTCGAAGCGGGCCAGGCGCGCGTCCCATGCATCCTGCGCACGGCCCGCCACGCTTTCCAGCGTGTCGGCGGCGGAGATTTCCAGCGCCAGGTTGTGACGCGCCTGTTCCACCGAGATCAGCGAGGTCGCGATGCGCATCGTCACCTGCCGGTCGCTGCCAGCATCGAACTTGATGTAACCGGTCGGGCGGCCGGTGTCGAGGCGTCCGCTGCTGCGCCACGGCTTGTCGAAGCTGGCCACCACGTACATGCGGCTGGCGCCGTTGGACAGGCCACTGCGCGTATCGGTGTAGCCGCTGAGGGTCTGCGTGGCCGTGTCCAGGGTCAGGCCACCACGCGCATCGACATTGTCGAACAGCAGGTTGGCGTCGCCGCCCTCGGGGAACTCGAAGCGGAACAGCGCGGCATGGTCGGTCGGTGCGATGGCAGCAGCGATGCCATTGTCGAAGCGCACGTCGTAGCGGTAGGGGCGCGCGCTTTCATGACGGCGGTCGAACGACAGCGCGCGCTCGCGGCGGTCGGCGTCCGGCACGCCACGGCTGGCCGAGGGCATCACCTGGAAGGTCTGGCGGTCGCCCATCCACGGGCTGGGCTGGTGGCTCAGTGCCAGTGCCTGCAGCTGCGGGCGGTTCTGCGCATCGTTCTGTTCGTTCCAGCGGTACAGCCAGTTCAGTGCGCCGGCGTCGGTCACCGGGGTCCAGAAGTTGAACCCGTGCGGCACCGCCGTGGCCGGGAAATTGTTGCCGCGCGAGAAGGTGCCGTTGGCCTGGGTGCCGCGGGTGGTCAGCACCCAGTCGGAGACGCGCTGCGGCCGCTGCCGCGGTTGGGCATCCAGGCGCACGTCATCAATCCAGCCAGAGACCGGCGCGTCCTCGGCACTGGCTACCTCCAGCTCGATCGCCACCACGCGGCGGCCCTTCAGCGTGGGCACGTCGCCCAGCCGCACTGCCTTGCGGGCCCATTGTTGCGGGTACAGCGTCTTCGATTCGCCCTGCGCGCGTGCGCCGATCGCCACGCCATGCTGGTCGCGTGCCGCACCGGCCGAAACGCGGCTGCCATCGTCCAGCAGCAGGTCCAGCGATACATAGGTCGAGGCGACGGTGTCCTTGCCGACGATTTCCGGCAGCACCAGCCACGACAGCGTGGTATCGGCCTCGATGGGCAGGTCGGCCTTGAACAGTTCGCGCCGCGCGCTGCCGCCTTCGCTGCTGTAGCGCAGCGCATGCAGGCCGCTGTAGCCGGCGTTGCGCTTGGCGGCGTAGGGCGCGGCCGGTCCATTGCCGATCGTGACCTGAAGCGCACCGGTGGCCTGCGCCGGTACAGGTTCGCCCGGTTCGAACGAGGTCTGCAGCCCCTGCGCCCGCGCCGGCATCGCAGTGGTCGCACAGGCCAGGGCCAGGGCGAGCGGAAGCAGGGCGCGGCGCGGATCGGACAGGGTCATGCAAGGGTCTCCCGGAAGGGCTGGCGGCGGGCGAACCCGCATCGGCGGACACCACGGACAGCATCGCTCCGCCCGCCAGGCTGGCAGTGGAAGAGGCGATGCCGGTCCGGTGGGGGCGGGCCATGCGATCGGGTTGGGTTGGGTGGGTCGAGGTGCGACCTGGCCCGATCCTGCAACAGCCGCCGCGCGCTGGCAAGTGCCATTTAGTTCGATCCAAATGCGGGAAATATCGCTGGAGTCGATTCTGGCGAGCGAACCTGCCGGAACGACCGCGAAATCCCCGGAATCGCCGCCGCCCGGCGCGCGGTGGGGAGATGCGAGGCATCGGCGGCGGCGTGCAAAGGCCCGTTGCGGGGCAATGTCGTTGCGGCCCAGATGCTAGAATCACGGGCCTCGCAACCCGTTCACCGAATCCGCCATGAGCCATACCGCCACCGCGCCCGCCAACGCCGAGAAGCGCTACACCGTGCACCGCAGCGATCTGCCGTTGAGCTGCCCGACCCCGGAAATGGCGCTGTGGAACTCGCATCCGCGCGTGTACCTGCCGATCGAAGACGAGCCCAACGGCGAAGCGCAGTGCCCGTACTGCGGTTCCGTGTTCGTGCTGGCCGACTAAACGGCGGCCCCTTCGATGCGCCGATTGACCGTGGTGCAGTTGCTGCCGGCGCTGCACTCCGGTGGTGTCGAGCGCTCGACCCTGGAAATCGCTGCGGCCCTGGTTGCCGCCGGCCATCGCGCGCTGGTGGTGTCTGCCGGTGGCCGCCTGGTGCAGCCGCTGCTGGACAGTGGTGCCGAGCACCTCACCCTGGATATCGGCCGCAAGTCGCTGCTGACCCTGCGCCATCTGCCGACCCTGCGCCGGCTGTTTGCCGAAGTTGGTGCGGACATCGTGCATGCCCGTTCGCGGCTGCCGGCCTGGTTGGGCCTGTACGCGATCCGCGCCATGCCCGCCGTACAGCGCCCGCATTGGGTGACCACCGTGCACGGGTTGAACTCGCCCAGCCGCTACAGCGCGGTGATGACCAGTGGCGAACGCGTGATCTGCGTGTCCAACACCGTGCGCGCCTACGTGCAACGCCATTACCCGACGGTGCCGGAAGAAAAACTGCGGGTCATACCGAGAGGTGTCGACGTCAACCAGTTCCCGCGCGTG